>JABDJF010000642.1 GCA_013002645.1 Myxococcales bacterium | reverse complement strand
ACGGATAGACTTGACTTCGGTGCCATCGATTTCGACTTCGAGCCCGCACATCGCTTCGCAGAGGTTGCAGGTTCGGTAGTGGGTGCTGCTCATCGCCCGAGCATACCCGAGTCGAGGTCGCAGGCGTACCCGAGGCTCTCAGCCCTTTTCAAACGAGAAAGAAGTGCCGTCAGAATCGACTGCGACGGTGTCACCGTCGCCAAAACGACCGCGCAAAAGGGCCTCTGCCAGCGGGTCCTGCAGTTCGCGAACGAGAACCCGCTTCAGCGGACGCGCCCCAAATGCCGGGTCGTAACCCAGGTCGATCAGTCGCGTTTTTGCAGCATCCGTCAAGGTCAAAGAGAGCTCTCGGGGGCCTAGGAGCTTTTGGAGCTGGCGGAGCTGGATTTCGAGGATCGCCGCCAGCTCCTCCTTGTCGAGCCGGTCGAAGATCAGAACTTCGTCGACGCGATTGAGGAACTCAGGGCGGAAATAATCGTGAAGCCGTTCTTCGATGCGTTCGTTCAGCGCCTCGTCGGAACCCTCGTGCTCGAGAATGAGCTCGCTCCCCACGTTCGAGGTCATGATGATGACCGTGTCCCGAAAATGCGCGATCCGCCCGCGCGAGTCGCTCAGCCGGCCGTCCTCCAAGACTTGAAGCAGGATGTTGAAGACGTCGGGGTGCGCCTTTTCGACCTCGTCGAACAAGACGACCGAGTAGGGTCGGCGTCTCACGGCTTCGGTCAGAAAACCGCCCTCTTCGCTATCGCCGTATCCGGGCGGTGCGCCGATGAGTCGCGCGACCATGTGCTTTTCCATGAACTCGCTCATGTCGAGCCGCGTGAGCGCGGCCTCGTCGTCGAAGAGAAACTCGGCCAGGGTCTTGGCGAGCTCGGTTTTACCCACACCCGTCGGACCCAGAAAGAGGAACGAGCCAATGGGACGCTTGGGATCGCGAAGGCCGACACGACCTCGTCGCACCGCTTTGCTCAACGCGCTCACGGCGTGGTCCTGGCCGACGACGCGCTCGCGCAACCGGTCCTCCATGTGAAGCAGCTTCTGGGCTTCTTCTTCCATCATTTTCGCAGCCGGCACACCGGTCCAGAGCGCAACGACCGCGGCGACGTCCTCGGGTCCTACGGTACGGTCCAACTCGTCGCCGTCGAGTCCGAGACGAACGCGCGCCGCGCTTTCATCGATGAGGTCGATGGCGCTCTTGGGTAGCTCGCGTCCAGCCACGTAGCGGCGTGCAAAGCGAACGGCCGCTTCGAGCGCCAGCTCGGAGATCTCGACCTCGTGTGCGGCTTCAAACCTGCCTTTCACTCCTTGCAGAATTGCCACGGCCTCCTCCGAGCTCGGGGGTTCGATCTGAATCGACACGAACCTCCGCGACAGCGTGCTCGCGTCATCATTGATCTCCCGCAGCTCATCTGGCGTGCAGCGAGCAAGCGCGCGAACTTCGCCCCGGCTCAACGCGTTGGCGAGCATGTCGCCGGCGCCTCCCTTCGCGCGAAGGAACGAGGCCAGGTTGGGCAGAAACAAGATCACCTGCCCGCCCGAGTCGCGGACCGCATCGAGGATCGCGCGCATGCGCTCTTCGAGCTGCCCGCGAAGCCTGGTCCCCGCGACGAGCTCAGCGGAGTCTAGTGCGATGATCCGCTTGTCCGCCAAGAGGTCGGGCACCTCGTCGGCCGCGATCCGCGAAGCGAGGCCGTGAACCAGCGCGGTGCGACCGGTGCCATCATCGCCGACGAGCAGAGGATTGTTCTCCTCGCGCCGTGCCAGGACCTGGAGCATTCGGCGAAGCTCCGCCTCCCGCCCGATGAGGGGGTCATAAGCGTCTTGGGCCGCCAAGCGCGTCACATCGCGGCCGTATTCGTCCAGAACACCCATTTCCGCTCCTGCAGCTGTATCGGGTCTATCGTCTCCGCCGCCGCCCGCCAAGGCTTCCCTCAAGATCGCGCTGCTCAAGCCTGATGTCCGGAGGACCGAACGGACCGAACCGTCGGGCTCCTGTGCACAGGCCAGAACCAAGCTCGCGGTGCCTACTGGAAGCCCTCCATGCTGTGTCGCCTCGAGCTCGGCCCTCGACAGGAGCTCGAGGAATCGCGTGGACAGGTACGCCACCCCTTCGTCCTCGGTCGTTGCGAGCCTCCGAAGCGCCCATTCGGAATCCACCAGGACGTCCGTGGCGTCGACGCCCGCGGCTTCGACGGCCGCTTGAACCGCCGGCGCCCGGTCGACCAACTCGTACCAAAGATGGATCGGTTGCACATCTGCGTGCTTGCGATCGTCTGCGAGCTGCTGCGCCGCGGCGACGTAACGGCGCGCGTCCTCGCTGTACGAATCGAGACGCAGGGTGAGTTTCTTCAAGCCGAGTCGTCCGCGGCTCTCCTCGCGGCTACGAATTGAAGCCGCAAATCGTAGAGCACTTCGGTGATGAGCCGCTCTTCCTCTCCGGTGAGGTTGCCTCTCGTCTTCTCTTCGAGGAGCGCGATGCAGTCGATTGATTGCTTCGCATGCGCGAGGTTCACCGTCGAGTCGTCTTCGGCACCTGGCAACTTGCCGAGATGGATGAGCGCGGACGTGCTCAGCGACAAGACGAACGTGTTGAAGTCGATGCTCGGAGCTGTGCTCTCTTCCTCACTCATGCGCGCTACTCCGTTTGCCACTCGTCTTTCGAATCAGCTGGGTCGATCTCGACCGTGTCGTACGAGCCTTCGCGATCGGCGAGGCTCGCCAGTTGCTGCTCGTACTCTTGTTGGGTGATCAAGCCCTTCGCGATGTTGCGTTCCACGATGCGCTTGTCCATTAGGTTTTCTCCCAGAGCTGCCATGCGGCCGAGTGTAGATTCGCCGCCCGGGCTGTCAACTCACACAAGTTTGACACCCCCGCGGGGACCTCCGATCCTGAATTCGTGCTTAGGACGGTACCACCATCGCCTGACCAGCTTCGCGAGCTCGAGATTCTGATTCGCGCGCACCATCCACTCTTGCTCGTCGAAACCGTCGAGGAGGAGCGGGTCCACGTGCTGCTCGAGCATTCCGCCGAAAACATTGGCTTGCCTCTGTTCTCGTGGACTCAGGTCGACGGCCTCCGCCGCGAGCTGCCCGAGCCAGGGCAGACGCCCGAGAGTGGACCTCCCCAGAAGGCGCTTTCGTTCATCGGGCGATCGAACCTCGAGGCGATTTTTCACCTCAAGGGGCTCGGCCCCTACCTTCACGAGCCCGCGGTGATCGCCCAGATCAAGAACATCCACAAGAAGTACTTCGGACACCGCGGGGCCATCGTCCTGTCCGGCCATGGCATCGACATGCCCCCGGCAATCGAGCACCTCTTCACGCCGCTCAGCCTGCACGCGCCTTCGTCCGAGGCCTACCATTCGTTCGTCCAGGCGGTGCTCCGCGACCTGGCCACGCGGCTTCAGGTGAAGGTCGAGCTCTCGAGCATGGATGTGTCGCAGCTGCTTGCCGCCTTGCACGGCCTGACATTTTTCGAGGTGCAGAAGATCATCACCCAGGCGGTGATCGAGGACGGGGTGCTCGGCCGTGAAGACATCGTCAAGGTTCTCGAGGCCAAACGTCAGATCATCGAACGCTCCGGGGTGCTCGAATACTTCCCACACGAGCACGAAATGGGTGACGTCGCCGGTTTGAGCGAGCTCAAAGATTGGCTTCGCAAGCGTCAGGCCGCTTTCGAAGACCCAAAGCGAGCAAAGGAGTACGGGCTGTCGCCTCCCAAGGGGCTGATGTTGATCGGCGTTCAGGGTTGTGGAAAGAGCTTATGTGCCAAGGCGGTCGCGGCGGAATGGAAGCTTCCCCTCATCCGCCTCGACCCTTCGAACCTGTACAATCGTTACGTTGGTGAGAGCGAAAAGAACCTGAAGCGCGCGATCAAGCTTGCTGAGGCTATGGCGCCGGTCGTTCTCTGGATCGACGAGATTGAGAAAGCGCTTTCGCAAGAAGACGCGGAGGGTGGACCTGCGCAACGCATCTTCGGGACCTTCCTCGCCTGGCTTCAGGACAAGAAGGAGAATGTTTTCGTCATCGCGACCGCGAATGACATCTCGAAGCTTCCCCCCGAGCTGATGCGCAAGGGTCGCTTCGACGAGATCTTCTTCGTCGACCTTCCCGGGGCCGAGGCGCGTAAGCGGATCCTGCAGATCCATCTGAAGCGTCGAAAACGGGACCCGTCGACCTTCGACATCCGGCGGCTCGTGCAGCTGACCGACGGGTTTAGCGGCGCCGAGATCGAGCAAGCGGTCGTGTCAGCGCTCTATACGGCGTTCTCGCACCAGCAAGACCTTTCCACCGAGTTCATCGCCGACGAAATCGAGATGACGAAGCCGCTCTCGGTGACCATGGCCGAGCGGATCCAAGCCCTCCGCGATTGGGCCAAAGATCGCGCGGTTTTTGCAGGTTGACCGAGGT
>JABDJF010000640.1 GCA_013002645.1 Myxococcales bacterium | reverse complement strand
GCCTCGGTCACTGAAGTTGGGCAGTTAGGCGATGGCGGCCAGCTCGTTCTCGAAGACATCTTCGTCTTCCACCGGACGGGGACTGGCGCATCCGGCGAGGTCTTTGGGGAGCACCGAACGACGGGCTATGTCCCGAGCTTCTTGGACGAGTTCATCACTCAGGGGCTCATCGAGGGTGGGGAGTTCTTGTGAAGCTCGATGCGTTTCCGCTACTGCTCTTGTCCGCGGCCTTTCTAGTCGGCGGCTGTGCGCTCGTTGCCTAATTTCTCTTGTCCATCGAGGGAAACTTTGCCCAGCGACAATGGGCACGCTATGCGGCGCGCCTCGAACGCCATGCGAGTTTTCTGCTGCTGCCCTACCGAGGGTTCCAGATCGCTCTCGCTCAACTCGCCGTCTGTGCCGTGTTGCTGGGGCTGACTTCTGTCACTCGTAGCCCAGCCCTTGCCGTCGTTTCCCTCGTTGCAGCAGCGGGGCCACCATTAATCTTGTGGAAGAGGCACGTTGCCCGCGTCGCTCAACTCGAACGTCAGCTCGACACCTGGTTGCTCATGCTGGCCAACGCCCTCAAAGCTACCCCTTCTGTTGGAGAAGCCATTGCTTCCACCATCCCGCTGGTCCCCAAGCCGTTCAGCGTAGAGGTCGACTTAATGATCAAAGAAGTTCGGCTAGGGGCGCCGCTCGACCGGGCGATTGACGCCCTGGCCCGACGAATCAACAGCACTGTGATTTCAGGCGCGGTCGCCACGATCGTCGTTGCTCGACAGACCGGCGGTGACCTGTCCACAACCTTGGAGCACGCTTCCGCGGCCCTTCGCGAATCGGCGAGGCTCGAAGGTGTTCTGCGGACCAGGACGGCCGAAGGCCGAGGGCAGGTTCTAGTTCTGGCTTCCGTACCATTTCTTCTTTGCGTCATGATCGCCTGGCTCGACAGGTCGTGGTTCGAGCCGATGCTGAACCAACAGCTTGGCCAGGCCATACTCGCGGCCTGTGCCCTTGCCTGGTCGTTTGCAACGGTTTGGGCCCACCAGATCGCGAAGGCTGACCTATGATCAGCCGGCTCGATGTTTTTCTACTGCTCAGTTTCGCTTTGGTTCTCGGCGGTGCGTCGGGGCTTGCGTTCCAAATCGCGAAGATGCCGGCGGCCGACCGGCCGACCTTGGGCGCCCGGGGTCTCAATCGAACCAAAGCATTGCGTGAAGGCGTTCTTTTCCCCTGGGTTGAGCCGACGGCCCGCTTCATGGCGGCCTGGCTATCTCTGCTCGGGATGGAGCGAATCCGCGCGCGGTTCCGCCGCTCCCTGACTCATTCGGGCGACTACCTTGGCCTTTCCGACGACGAGCTGATTGCGCTCTGTCTTCTCTCTGGCCTCGGTTTCGGAGGCGGCACGTTGATTGCCTGTCAGCTCTTGAACAAACCCTGGCCGATTGCAACGGTGGCTCTGTGCGTAGGGGTTCCGTTGCCGTGGGTTCGTGTGGTTGGGGTTGCACAACAACGAGCGCGCAGCGTCGGTCGCGGGCTTCCCGCGGCGGTCGAGCTTGCGTCGATGTGCATGAGCGCGGGTTTGGACTTCCCGGGTTCACTCCGACGCATCGTCCAGAGTGCGTCAGATCCAAGCGAACCTGTGATCGAGGAATTCGCCAAGGTGCTGCAGGGGCTCGACCTCGGCCACACGCGACGAAGCGCGATGGAGGGGTTTGCTACCCGCGTTCCAACCGACCAGGTCCGTGAATTCGTGAATAGCGTCGTCCAGGCCGAAGAGAAAGGAAGCCCACTCGCGAGCGTTCTCACCATACAGGCGCAGACACAGCGTCTACGGCGCAGCATCGCGGCAGAAGAAACGGCGTCGGAGGCGGCGCTCATGCTGCTCGGCCCGATGACCTTGATCTTCTTGTGCGTGATTGCATTGCTTCTCGGGCCCGTCGTCGTTCGCTTCATGACGGGAGGGCTTGGACAAGCATGACGGGTATCTCCCACGTCCGGCGTAACGGCGCCGTCGCGCTGCTTGCAGCGCTAGCACTCGCTGCGCTCCTCGCTTGGCTCCACGTTGGCGCAACGCCCAGTGATGAACAGCATGCGATAGATGACTATCCCGAGCTCTTCGTCGACCTCGTGGTCTGTCCCGTGCGAGGCGATCCTCTGTCCGACGGTCGTCGCTTGGAGGAGCTCGGCCTTCTGCTTGCGGACCGCTATCCATACGATGCAGGCGACGGTGTGCGAGCCGTGCAACGCTATCGGGAGGCCGAGTCCTGCTATCGAGTCGCCGGCTCACATAGCGACGCAGCGCGTGTCGGTCGATTGATCACCGTCCTCGCCGCCCGAGTCGACACGGACTACGCAGCGGCGCGTTTGAACCTGGTCACCGCGCTCGATCAAGGTCGATGGTCTGACGGGCTCAGCGAGATTCATCGGTTACTTCTATTCACTGAGCACGTGAGGAGGCACGGGTATGTCGAATGGCTCAACAAGATCATCGGAAAGCTCGTCGCTCGGGCGAGTACGAACGACTAGCAAGGCTCTCGGACTCCTGCTCGCACCGTGTCTTGCAGTTACTAGCGGCTGTTCTCACGCAACGCTTCATCAGGGTTCCGAGCTCTTAGCCGAGCTCACTATGGTCACCGCCGAAGACCTCTTTCTCCTCGGCGTCTCCCATGCGCGGTCTGGGGACCTCCTTCGCGCGGAGCAATACCTGACGGCCGCGCGGCAACGCGGCCACGACGAAGCATTGGCAATTTACTGGCTCGTGCGTGTGTGCGTAGCGGCAAGCCGCTATCAATCTGCGTTGGGCCACGCGGCCCAGTACCTGCGCGACCACCCGACACATTGGCCACTTCGTCTGGTGGTCGCCAGCATCTACGAAGCGATCGGAGATCTCGGTCGCGCGGAATCGGAGTTGGAGCACATCGTGAGAGCGGCCCCGGACCGAGCCTTGCCGCACTATCGGCTTGCCATGCTCTATCGCACTCGGGAAGATGACCGCGGTCGATCCAAAGCTCACCTCGAGGAGTATCTCAAATTGACTCCCCGGGGGCCTCACGCGGCCGAAGCGCAGTCTGTTCTCAATGAGGTTTCGGAAACCGAAATGGGTCCGCAGCGCGTGCCTCATCCAGCCCACGCGAAACATGTGCTGCAGGGTGCGCGGTGACCGTTCCTCGCCACGTCTTCGACCAAACCGTTGCGGCGCTATTTGCTCCCGTATTCCAGCTCTTGGAAGGCGATGCGGTTAGCGAAATCATGATCAACGGTTACGACGAGATCTACGTCGAGAAACGGGGGCGACTGCACCTCACCAAGAGCCGCTTTGAGTCAGAGCACGACTTGATGTCTGCGCTTCGAAACCTCTCGCAGTTCGTCGGTCGAGAGCTGAGCTCTCAGCAACCCATTCTCGAGGCCCGACTCCCAGACGGTTCGCGAGTCGAGGCCGTCATTCCGCCAGCCGCGCCGTCCGGCCCAGTGGTCAGCATTAGGCGCTTTCGCAGTCAGAAACTGACCTTCGAACGCTTGGTCGAGCTTGGGGCGATGCCCAGTGAGGCCTCAGTACTCCTCCGATCAATCATCGAACAAAGGCACAATGTAATCGTCGCGGGCGGAAGCGGATCTGGAAAGACGTCGTTGCTCAACGCGCTGGCATCGCTCTCGTCCAATGACGAACGGGTTGTGGTCATCGAGGATTCCCAGGAACTTCAGCTTCAGCTGCGTCACGTCGTGCAGTTGGAGTCGCAGCCTGGGGACATTCGCGGCCGAGGCGCCGTCAGCGTTCGCGACCTGCTTCGCGCCACTCTGCGTATGCGCCCGGACCGAATTGTCATCGGTGAAATACGCGGGGGCGAAGCCCTCGACCTGATTCAAGCCATGACCTCTGGTCATCGGGGCTGCCTTTCCACGGTTCATGCCACCCTCCCCATCGATACGCTGAGCCGGCTCGAAACGATGGCGCTCATGAGCGACGTGGAGATGCCGCTAGCTGTCCTCCGCGTTCAAATCGCTTCCGCGGTCGACACGATTGTGCAGGTGCTACGCGGCGCCGATGGCTCACGCTACGTGACCCATGTTTCCCAGGTGCTCGGTCATGATCCTCGAAGCGGCTATCAAATTCATCATCTGTTCGAACAGTCGACGGACCCGGGACGAACGGAATGAACGAACCTCCGACCCTCATCCTCTGGGACGGCGACGAGGAATGCACTTTGGTCGACCGAGCGCAAGTCTCCGACACAGAGCAAGCTTTCGCCGGGCCCGGGCACCGCGGTTTCCATCAACCACGAAAACACGGGGTGGAGGGCCCAAAGCATGCAGCACCGCAAACTTCGCGAGCCCGGCGTTCACTGCTGCCGAATCGAAGACGCGAGATAGTCGAGCTTTGCGTTGCGCTCGCACTCCTCGTTGGCCTTGGTTCGGTCATGCATCAACAACGGCGGCTCGCCGAGAATGTGCGCGAGGCGCTCGCCGATATTCCCGCTATTGGTCGTGACACAACCACCGTCCGCCCCGAAGCGCTGCCACCAATGCGAACGACCAATAATCGCGGCGACGTCGAGCGTCGAGCGGCTGAAAAAAATGAGCTCGCCGGCGACGAACGGGAGGCTCTGGAAAAGCAGGCCGCCGCTCTCATCGCGTCGAACGACTTCTCGGCCGCACTAGCCCGATATGAGGCTCTTGGGGTGCTCTTTCCCCATGACGAGACGCTCCCCGACGTCATCAGCGTCCTGAGGGCGAAGCTCCGATGCAATCTCTCTGCTCGCTTTGGGAGTGGCGCGTGTCGCTGACGGATTGTTGGATCTTCATCGTCGGTGTCGGTCTATCGGCGTCGTGTCAGGAATCATCGGCCTCCGCACCCGCGATCGAGGTGGTCTTTGCGGTCGAATCAGATCCTGGCGTGCGACTTGGCAAAGTCCATATCGCGATCGACGGCAAATCCGTAGGGGAGACCGATTCCAACGGTCTGCTGCGAACCGAGGTAGTCGGCGAGTACGGGAAACGACGCAGAATCGAACACGATTGTCCCCAGGGGCACGCTAAGCCCTCCGCAGAGAAGTTTCTGAGACTGCGTAGCTTCGACGGCGCGGGGGAGTCTCAACTCGAGGCCTTGAAGGTCACCCTGAGGTGCCAACCTAAAAAGCGGTTGGCGGTTTTCATCATACGAGCAAAGAACGGTGCCAACTTGGCGGTCCGACTCAACCGGCAAGTCGTAGCTCAGACCAACCGCTATGGCATCGCGCAGCTCTCGACCTCAGCGCCACCAGGCACGGACTTCATCATAGAGCTCGACACAGCAAGTCGACCGCAGCTGACCCCGCAGCACCCAACGCATTTGAGGACACTTCCCGACGCAGACGAAATCTTCGTCATCAATCAGTCGTTCGAGCTTCGAAAAGCACCACGAGGCCGCGGCCGACCGCAATCGAGAATCACCAAAATTGAATAACTCCCGGACCGCGTACTATAACGATTGCGATGGGTGATCGGGTAGACGTCGTTGTAGTTGGGGCTGGGCTCTCTGGGCTTTGTGCGGCGCGCAAGCTCCGGGCGCAGGGAAAGTCCGTGGTCGTCGTCGAGGCGCGTGATCGTGTCGGCGGGCGCACTCGGACGGAACAGATCGGGCAGGCCAGCTTCGACCTGGGTGGGCAGTGGATCGGCCCGGGGCAGGAGCGCGTGCATGCGCTTGCGAACGAGCTCGGGATTCAAACCTTCCCGACGTACAGCGAGGGCAAGAAGGTTTTGGAAGTCGAGGGGAAGGTCTCGACCTACAAGCGGTCGGTCGCTTCGATGTCGTTGCCCTCTTTGATTCAGATGCAGGGCGCGCTCAGCTACCTGCACCGCGTGCAGAAGCGGATTTCACCGTCCGCGCCGATGAGCGCAGAGGGCGCCGACGAGCTCGATGGCGAAACGCTCGAGACTTGGCGGGCGCGGTTCGTGAAGTCGGGCAAGATCCTCGCCGTGATGGATGCCGCCATCCGGTCGATTTTTGGCGCCGAGGCGCGTGAGCTTTCGGCGCTCTACTTCCTGATGTACCTCAACGCAGGCGGCGGGCTCCTGAGCCATTCGGAGACCCGAGGCGGGGCGCAGCAGGATCGCTTCATCCCCGGCGCGCAATCGATTGCAAACGCGCTCGCCAAAGAGCTCGGCGATTCGCTGGTCCTCGGCATGCCGGTTCGGACCATCGTCCAGAGCCAAGACGGCGTCGATGTGCTGTCCGACTCCGGTTCCATCGCTGCGCGCTTCGCTGTCGTTGCGGTGCCTCCGCCGCTCGCAGGGCGCATCGAGTACCAGCCGCCGGTCTCGGTCGGCCGCGACCAAGTCACGC
>JABDJF010000633.1 GCA_013002645.1 Myxococcales bacterium | reverse complement strand
CTCCCGCGCGACGCATTGGCGCGCGGGAGCGAGCGTCCTACTCTTGGCGGACCGCGCGCGCAGCCCCTCGGCCTGCCGCTTCGAGCGCCACAGATCGAGCGCCCGCTGCGCCAACCAATGCACGATGGCCGGATGGTTGCCGGGCGGCCGCGCGAGGCGGAATGCGGCGCCGGGTTCGTTGCGCAGCTGGTCGGCGAGGATCAGCTCGAGATGCTCGAAGCGCTCTCCGCGCTCGAGCATCGCCGGGACGACGATCCATTCCAGCGGCTCGCGTGAGACCCGCTCGAGCTCGCCGCGCAGGAAGGGCGTGGCGTGCCGCAGGAACGCGACCTCGCCACGGGTGGCGGCCACCCGCTCCCAAACGTTGCGCATCAGCCCGTACACGCCCGCGCGAGAGGCTGGATCGCCCTCGCCCGAGGCGACCATCAACAAGCCTCTCCTCTCGCGTACGTTGCCGTCTCCGCAAGCCTGAAGCGCAGCCTCGGAGAAAGCTTCGACGAGCAACGGATGGCTCAGCGAAACGTCGTCGTAGCACACTTCCAGCCCGGGAGCAGCGCGCCGCAGGTCAGCGGTGACGCTGGTCAGAGTCTCCTTGGCGAAGAGACCAAACTCCAAATCGACAGGCAGCAGAAACGCCTCGCCAACTCCGCCGCGCAGCAGCCCCGCGGCGCTAGCGACGCCCTCGGGCAGTGCCAGCACTTCCGGCTCGAAGCCCAGCGGCTTGGTCAGCACATTCTGAACGGCCTGGGCCAGCTCCGGCCCCGCGTCCAGGAGCACAAACCGAGGGTGGCCCGCAGCCTGCGCTGCCGCCACGACCGCTTCCGGCACTGCTTCCGCCGCCGCAATCACGCCAGCCGGCCTCCAATCCTGTCGTACTGCACCATGGTCGCCAGGACGTCGACCATCGCCCGCACCGCCATCAGCGCGGTGATGTCCGAAATGTCGTATGGCGGCGAGACCTCGACAGCCTCCATCGCCACGATCCCTTCCTTGGCCACCCCCTTGAGGATTGCCAGGGCTTCCCTCGGCAGGAATCCGCCAGGCTCCGGCCAGCCCGTGCCCGGCACGAAGCCCGCATCGATCGAGTCAACATCGAACGACAGATACACCGCGCTCGCGCCCTTCCACGCCGTCTCGAGCGCCATCTCGATCGTCTTCTCGATGCCGATCTTTTCGATGTCGCCGATGGTGAGCACGTTGGTGCCCTTCACACGGCCTTGCTTCACACCCGGCCGTGGTACCTGCCAGCCGCCAATGCCCACCTGCACCAGGTTCGACGGAGGGCAGTTGGGGATGTTCGTCGCATGAAACCATGGACAAGTGTGCATGATCTCGTCCATGTCCTTCTCTTGCGTGTCGATGTGGCGGTCGAGGTGGATGATCCCCACGTTCCCTTCCACGCACTCTGCCACTCCGCGGGCGCACGGGTAGCCGATCGAGTGGTCGCCGCCCATGATCATCGGCAACGTCCCCTGGCTCAGGATGTGCGCCACGCCCTTGGTGATCTGGTCGTGTCCCTTGGTGATGTTTGCCGGGCAGAAGATGTCGCCCACGTCGCACATTTTTAGGCTTTCGCGCAGGTCGACGCCGGCCTCGAAGTTGTAAGTCGTATACAGCGACGAGATGCGCCGGATGCCCTGCGGCCCGAAGCGCGTGCCGGAGCGGTACGTGGTCCCGATGTCGAACGGCGCGCCCACGAAGGCGACGTCGTATTCGCCGACCTTGCGCACGTCTTCGAGATACGGGACCTTCAGAAACGTGTTGATGCCGGACCAATGCGGCAGCTCACCGCGCTGGAAGCAGGAGATTTCCGTCTTGTCTTCGATCGAGTCGGCCGGCTCGAGCCCGTGCTGTTTGCCGCGGCGGCACTCAGCCTCCCATTGGGTGGATGGAATGCTCTCTTCGCGGGCGAGGGAGGCCGGCCCTTCGAATTCCGAGAAGTCGGGCCGCGGGCGGTCATGCTCGCGGAAATCAGGCGCGTGGCGCTTGTAAAAAGACATAGACTGCGGGCTGCCCGGCATTGGGGATGCCGAGGTCCTAAAACGAGCTCTCAATTCTGACGGGAGAATGGGAGGGCGTCCGGGCCCGAGTCCACGCCGAAGGTGACCTCTACAGAATATACTTGGGCGGCGTTCCGCGCAACAACCCGCGTTGACGTTGACAAGCGCGCGGCCCGTTCGCATACTAGGGACTGACGCACCCAAGCTGGCGCGTCATTTCCCCGCCGAAAGTTCCGTTCGCGGAACGACTTTCTTTCGACCCCTGCTGGTTCTCCGCCTTCTCGAGAAGGCTTCACGCTCCGTTCGCGCTTGTTGGCCCGGGCCCGGCAGACTGCTGCCTGTAGCCCCCTTCGATACAACAGCAGGCGAATCGATGAACCGCAATTCTCTCGCGAGCTTTTCCATTCAGATGACTTGGTGGACGGGTTACTCCGGCCCCTTGGATTGACGCGCGCCGCCGGCTCGAACGGCCGGTCTTCTCAGCAGCACCCGGAGGTCATTTCGATGGATTCACGCATTCCAGCGCTACTCGTTCTATTCTCAGCGCCCAGCTTTTCCGCTCCCCCGCCGATCGCCGGCGTCGACCTGTTTGAGAACAAGGTCCGCCCCGTGCTTGCTGAGAACTGTTTCTCCTGCCATACGCAGACGAAGCTCGGCGGCCTGCGCCTCGACTCCCGCGAAGCGCTGCTCGAGGGCGGCAAGAGCGGTCCGGCCGTCGTTCCGGGCGAGCCAGGCAAGAGCTTGCTGATCAAGGCCGTCCGCCACGAAATCGAAGATATGAAGATGCCGATGGGCGGCAAGCTGGCTGACGAGCAGATTGCTTCGCTCACCGAGTGGGTCGAGCAAGGCGCGCCGTGGCCCGAAGAGCCCGACGCCATCATCTCCAAGTCGGAAGACGGCTTTCAGATCAGCCCGGCACAGCGTGATTTCTGGTCGTTCCGGCCGCTACAGAAGACGCAGCCGCCGCAACTACGTGACAAGCGCATCCACAACTACATCGACAACTACGTCTTCGCGAAGCTGCAAGCCGAGGGTCTCCAGGCGAACACTCTGGCGGACAAGCGGACGCTCATCCGCCGCGCCTCACTGGACCTCATCGGCCTGCCTCCGACGCCCGGTGAAGTCGAAGCATTTCTGAACGACAAGTCGCCCGACGCCTACGCCAAACTCGTCGACCGTTTGCTCGAGTCGCCCAAGTACGGCGAGCGCTGGGGCCGTCACTGGCTGGATGTGATGCGCTACGGCGAAGACGACTTGCACGGCATCGCCAAGAACCGCCTGGGCTACGAGCCTTATCCCAAGGCCTACATCTACCGGGACTGGGTCATCGAGGCCTTCAACGACGACATGCCTTACGACACGTTTGTGAAGGCGCAGCTCGCGGCCGATTTGATGGGCAAAACCGAGTGGGAAGAGAAGCCCAAGGGCGAGTACGGCGACGACGAGATGTGGGGCCGCCTTCAGATCGAAGGTTGGGATGCCATGACCGAGGA
>JABDJF010000621.1 GCA_013002645.1 Myxococcales bacterium | reverse complement strand
GAAGCTGGCACCGGCCTTGGCCTTGCGATCGTCAAACGCATCGTGGAGTTGCATGGCGGAGTGGTGGAGCTGACTTCACTCCCCGAAGGTGGCACATGCGCGTCGTTTTGGATTCCGACGGAAACCTAGTCGAGCATTGGGGTTTGATAGCCCCATTCCTTGACTCGGTATTGGATTTTCCGCTGACTGATGCCGAGGATCTCGGCGGCGCGGGCGGTGGAACCATCGACCGCGTCTAACGTCCGTAGGATCGCGACCCGTTCGAGCTCGGACATCGTAATGCCTGGAATCAGCGCCATCACCGAACCGTTTTGCAGGTCCCCGTGGGCCGAAGTCGGCAAGTCTTCGCGTTGGATCAGGTCGTCTTCACACATCACTACGGCGCGTTCGATCGCGTTCTCCAGCTCTCGAACATTGCCGGGCCAGGGATAGATCATCAGGTGCTGCAGGGCTTCTTCGGACAGGCCTTGCACCGTTCGATCGTTTTCAGCGGCGTACTTGCGCAGAAACGCATGGGCCAGCAAGGGGATGTCGCTTCGACGAACCCGCAGCGGCGGCACGTCGAGCTGGACCACCTTGAGCCTGTAGTAGAGATCTTCGCGAAACTTTCCGTCGTCGACACGTTGCTTCAAGTTGCGGTTGGTTGTCGCGTTGATATTTAAATCGTCCTTGAGCGTTTCATTGCCCCCGACCCGCTCGAACTCGCGCTCTTGAAGGAAACGCAGAAGCTTGATTTGCACGCTCGATGGAATTTCGCTCACCTCGTCGAGAAAGAGTGTGCCCCCATCAGCCTGCTTGAACCGCCCCTCGCGCCGCGCCATCGCGCCGGTAAAAGACCCTCGTTCGTGTCCAAAAAGCTCGGACTCGAGCAGGGTTTCGCTCAAGGATGCGCAGTTCAGCTTGATGAAGGGCTTGTCTTTGCGCTTCGAGTTCTGGTGTATGGCCGCAGCGATGAGCTCCTTGCCCGTGCCGGTTTCGCCGTGGATCAGCACGGTCGCTCGGCTTCGCGCGACCTGTGCGATGTTCTTCATTAGCCGCTGCATCGACGGGTGTTCGCCCAGGATGTTCCCCAGATGAAAGCGATCCTCAAATCGTTCGCGGAGCTGCGCGGCCTCACGGGAAAGACTAGTTCGATCGAGCGCGCGGTCGACGATCGCCATCACGGCATCGAGCTCGAGGGGCTTGGTGAGATAGCTCTCCGCGCCTAGCTTGATCGCTTTGACCGCCGTGTCGATGGTTGCAAACGCCGTCATCACGATGAAGGTGGTATGGGGCGACATCGGCCGCCCGCGCTCGATGAGCGACAGTCCGTCCATCCCCGGCATTTTGAGGTCCGTCAAGACTACATCGGGATCGACCTGCTCCAACTGCAGGAGAGCCGTACGGCCGTCAGCAGCAGTGCTGACGGAATAGCCGGCGTCGTCCAAGAGCTCTGCGAGCGCACCTCGCGCATTCGCTTCGTCGTCGACAATCAACACGCGACCTTTGGACGTTGCATCTTTTGCTCGTTCAGCGGTCTTGGATATGTCGGATGCGGTGATTGCACTAGTCATGGTTACTCAGCTTTCAAACTTGCTGTGCCACGATCTGGCACCTCGATTATTACGCGCGGGCAGCAGCATCGTCGCTTCCTGGGATACCTGCCGAGTGGGCCGCGGCGAGCTCTACGTACTCTGCGAACGAAGCTTCGAGATCCTCGATGAACTCGTGCACGTCGGGGAAAGATTCCCAGTCCGCGTTCAAACCAAAATGAAGCCCGCCCGCATAGCTGAACAAAGCGATGCCGAGGTTCTGGTTCTGCATCAGCGGAACCATCGGATAGATGGATTTCATGGGCGAGCTGAGCAAGAAAAGAGGGAAGGGTGGCCCCGGCACATTGGTGATGATCAAATTGTAGGTGCGCAGCTTCATTGCGACCAAGTAGAGCTCTGAGACGATGCGCTTGGTCGTGAGGTCTGCGACTTCTTCGATCAGCTCGGCCCCGCCCGTTTGGTTCGACTCCTTCTTCAGCTCGGTGGTCACATGAATGACCTTCCTCAAGCGCTCGAGGGGGTCCGGTTCGGACACCGGGAGGTCCGCGAGAAGCAGTGCTACCTGATTGCCAACCGTCGAACCACCGGCTTTGCGAATGTTCACCGGCAGAGCAGTTCGAAACCCTTCCATCGCATCGACGTCCGAGCCCCGCCGCAACAGGAAGCGACGCACGGCGCCGGTCACCGTGGCAACGACCGCGTCATTGATCGTCCCACCCAAGCTGTTCTTGACCCCCTTCACGTCGTCGAGCGCGAATTGAACCCAGTCGAACCGGCGGTAGGGGCTGATGTCCTGCTCCGTGAAAATCGTTCTCGGGGCGGGTTTCATGCCTGAGCGAAGCAAGCTCGATAGGCCCTGGAAGTTCTGCCGAACCCGCGGCAACAAGTGGCTTAGCTTGCGAAGACCGTCGATTCGGTGGTTGGTTTCCCCAACGAGAAGCTGTGTGCGGCTTGGGGCCGGGCGAGGCTTCCACTCTCGAGGTTCGCGCTCAGGGGCGTCCGGGCTGATGGTAAGCAGGGCCTGCAGCAGCTCGACGCCGGCGATGCCGTCGACCATGCAGTGGTGCACTTTGATAATCAGGGCGAAGCGATCGTTCTCGACTCCCTCGACCACCCAAAATTCCCAGAGCGGCCGGCTTCGATCGAGATGTTGCGAAAACAGCCGGCCCACCAGACGTTTGAGGGACCGCTCATCACCGGGCAGCGGCAAGCGGGTGTGGCGCAGATGGAAGTTCATGTTGAAACGGTCGTCATCGACCCAGACCGGGTGTCCATACCCTGGGATCCAATCCACCCGCTGCCGGTAACGGGGAATCGAGTCCACCGCTGCCCTCGTGTACCGAGTGAGGCGTTCGATATCGAGGCCTCCGTGCTCGAGCGTGAGAGGCTTCGCATCAAAAATCAGAGCGGCGCCCACGTGCATGGGTGCGGACTTGCTCTCGACGTCGAGGAAAGTCGCGTCCAGGGCGCTCAATCGCTCGTAGAATGTTTCGGGCATAGGGTGCAGAACACTAGCAAAATGTGAGCCCACGCATCTGGTAGCCAATAACCCAATGCCTGGGCGTCGGATGCGCCGACTAAGCGAATATTATGCGTTCGCGATCTTAGCAAGTGCAGAATTTGCATCCGAGAGCGCTTCACTTCGTAGTGGCACGGAAAATGCTCTAAGAAAGCAGGAATGACGCAGCTTCTGGTTCGAGATTTGATGACGCAGCCGGTGAAGACCGTTGGTCCGACCAGCCCGCTAGGGGAGGTGATCCAGCTGATGGAGGCAGGCCACATTCGTCATGTGGCCGTGGCGGAGGATTCGGGGCGTTTGTTGGGGCTCATTTCCCACCGCGATGTTCTGCGCAGTCAGGAAGGGAGTCTCTCTGGCGCCTTGTCGACCGAGCAGGCCCACATGAACCGCTGGATTGAAGCCCGATGGGTCATGACGAAAGACGTGCGCACGGTGCATCCCGATACCCCTGCTTTGGAGGCCGCGCTGATCCTTCGGTCGCACGCCTACGGTTGTGTTCCGGTAGTTGAGGATGGTCGGCTCGAAGGCATCATAACCGACTCGGATTTCGTCGACTACGCGATTCAAACGCTCTCCGATCCTGGCCGGTAGATACGCCCGCGTCGCGCCTGCGGACTGGGCCCCATCGCGATGGCACGGAGCTTGCTGGTAAGATCGGCGTATGCCCATCAAGACAATCGTCGTGGGGACCGACCTCGGGGAGTCTGGCCATCGTGCGATGCGGCTCGCCATCGCGACTGCGCGGGCGACCAGTGCGACCCTTTGGCTCGTGCATGCGAGCGAAATGGGTTTGGACCATTCGTGGTCCGACCTGCCCGTCGCAGCCCGGTCGGCTGCTCAAGCGCTTCGCGAGCGACTGAAGGGCCGCTTCGAGAACTCGCTGCAAGAGCTCGAACGCGAGCGCAAGGCATGCGAAGACGTCGGCGTGAGTTGCCAGACCTCCTGCGAAGAAGGTCGCCCCTGGGAGACGATCTTGCGCACCGCGGTTTCGGTCAATGCAGACCTGATCGCGGTAGGCGATCCAGTCGGAGCCATCGGCCTGCCAGAGCGTTTGCTTGGCTCGACCGCGGAACGCGTCCTTCGGCAGGCTCCCTGCTCGGTGCTGGTTTCATGTGGGCGCCTTCGCGCAGACTACACGGGCGCGCGGATCGCCGTCGGCGTCGACTTTTCTGCTCACGGGCTCGAGGCCGTTCGCTGGGGGCGCGATGTGGCCAAAGCGATCGACGGAGACGTGTCGCTGCTCCACGTCGTGCCGCACCCAATCACCGAGAGTAGGATGCCGACGGAGTGGCCGAAGGTGCTCGAAGGCCTCGCGTCCAAGGCCCGCCCGCGGCTCGAGCAGCTCGTCGTGAGCGAAGGTCTCAAGCCCAGCACGACCGTGCAGGTCTTGGACGGTCCGATAGGAAAGACCCTTTGCAACGCCGCAGCTAGCATCAACGCAGACCTCGTGTTTGTCGGCTGCAGAGGGCAGGGCAGGCTCCGTGGCATGATGCTTGGCAGTGCCTCGCAATACTGCCTTCGCTACTCGCCCGTCCCGGTTCTTGCGGTTCGTCCCTGACCCGAGCGTTAGCCGGCGAATGCCGCTTCGAGCAGTCTCCGGCTGTCGTCTAGGGATCGAGAGGTGTCCAATCGAAGGTACTCAGGGGGCTGTAGCTCGTCGATCGGCTCGAAGCGCTTTTCGAACTCCTCCAATAGGTTGGTTCTTGCGTCGCTCTCGTGCGGCCCCCCCTCTTCCCGTGCGGCCAGACGATCCAAGATCAGTGCGCGGGGGGCGGTGCACTCGACCATCATGAATGGGACTCCGTGCTGGTTTGCCAAGCCGCGGGCTGCCTCGCGCGTCGCCACGGTGCGGAAAGAGGCGTCGATCACGACCGGGCGTCCCGACGACAGCACGATGTCGGAAAGCCGAAAGAGCTCTCCGTAGACCGCTTCGGTAGCCCGCGCCGAGTACGCTCCGGACCAGGCCCCGCCTGGGAGCGGTTCGGTCGGGTCACGGTCCATGAGCCGTTTCCGCGTCCGGTCCGAGCTGAGCAGTGGAGCGGCGAGCAAGTCGCCGATGGTCGCCGAGGTCCGGCTTTTTCCTGCGGCGATCATCCCTCCGACCGCGACGACGCGAGCGGGTACGAGCGGTGGTCGCTCGAACGCCAAGGAGAGAACGAAATAGCGTCTGGCCTCCTGGCGTGCCCGCGCCCTCGTCTCGGAGGTTGCCTCGGGGTCGGACGCTAGGATCGATGCGACTTTGCCACGGACGAAAGCCCGATAGCTCTCGTAGAAGTTGACGACCGAATAGAGCTCGTAGTCGTTGGATTCGCGGGCGTAGCGTGCCAGAAACCGCTCCGCCAGATCCACCCGACCGTGCCAGGCCAGGTCCATGGACAGGAACGCGATGTCTGCGCAGACGTCGCCGTATCGAAATCGGTCATTGAACTCGATGCAGTCGATGATCGAGATCGAGGCGTCGGACTCGAAGTACACGTGCTCGAGCCTCAAGTCGCCGTGTCCGTCCCGGACACGAGCGGCAACGGTTCTTGCTATGAAAGGAGCGTCGTTGCTGAGTGTCTGCAATTGCCAAGCCTCGATCTCGCGGGCTTGCTCCGGCCTCAGATAGTCCCCGATCGATTCCCGGGTTTGCTCGAAGTTTTCCTCGAGGTTTTCACGGATCGTCCCGACGTCTCCGTGCCTGGACGTTTCTGCGTCGCAGCGGGCGCTTTCGTGGAATCTCGCGATGAGGGCCGCGAGCGCGTCGATGTGTTTCGGCGTCAACAAGCCTCTTTGCAAGAGCAGGTCTGCCCGGCTTTCAATCGCCAGACGACGCATTCGAACGGCCCAGTCGACGGTCGCGCCCTCTCCGGCAATTTGGTGGACACCCGAAGCGTCCACCGTGACCGGCACGACATCGAGGTAGACGTTCGACGCGAGCCGCCGGTTCAGCAGCAGCTCCGCGTCGCACGCGGCCCGGCGCCTTTCGAGTGTGGTGAAGTCGAGGAAGCCCAAGTCGACGGGTCGTTTGACCTTGAACACCTCCTCGGCACCCAAGAAGACCCACGAGATATGCGTCTCGACCAGCTCGAAGCCGCTGGCCTCGAGATCCGCTTTCAGCGTTCCCATAACATTCCTGAGCCGCGAGACCGTCAGTATACCCCTCGAGACGCTTCGGCCCATGCGCACAGCTTTCGCGGCACGCAATTCTATCGCCAGGTTCTCAATTGGCGAATCGTTTGCGTCACCGGCACCAAATAGCCGCTGAAGCGCCGTCCTCGACTGGGCACGGGGTTTGCTTCCGATGAAGGACCAGCAATTGGAGGCAGCGATGACGACACGAAAGTTAGAGAGCTCGGACTGGCAACGATACTTCGACGAGGTCTCAAAGCAGCTTCCCACCATGCGGGTCGGCATCTCCATCATGGGCGAAAGCATCGGCGTGCAGCCCGAGAGTGAAGACAGTGTGTTGGTCGGGATTAGCTACGACTCGAATGACGAGGCGTTTGCTGTCGATGCGGCAAATATCTCTCACCGGGTGCCCAAACCGAAAGAAATCTTCGTTCGCGAGGAGGCTGGAAGGCTTTCGAGCATCGAGGTGATTGCCCAGGACGGCACGAAGCAAATTATCGAGCTCCGGCCGCTCCCCTCGTTGCCCGCTTCCTGACTTGCGGCTACGGAGGTCTTGAGATGGGTAAGACATGGATCCTGGTGGCACACGAAGCCGGCGCGCGGCTGTTCGCGAACGACGGAATCGGTCAGGGCTTGGCACTGGTCGAATCAATCGACCACCCGGAAGGCCGGGCGCGGGG
>JABDJF010000583.1 GCA_013002645.1 Myxococcales bacterium | reverse complement strand
CTTCCCTTTTTGTCCCCGAAGTACACCGTGAGGTGTGACTGGGACTCGAAAAGAACGAAGCGCTGCTCGGCCAACAATTCGCACTGTTGTGGGGGATATTCGACCCGCGACGGGGGACGGTGCTTGTCCCATTCGAGGAACAGCGTGCCGTGCCATTTACTTGAAGAGGCACGCTGTTCGTAGTCGATCTCGAAGCGTGCTTGAAGTTCGGGCAGGGGCTCGACATTCGAGGACGGCGTTGTCGTTCGAGGGACAGAAACGGAGCCGGAATGGCGTCGTGCGTCCAGTCCCTTGAGAAATTTATCTAGCGTATCTCGCGAAGTCTGGACCTCCACGATGAGTTCGCGATTGTCGCCGTTGAGAGCCGGGGAGGTCAGGTTGGCCGAGCCAACAAAGGCACGTACGGCCGTCCCATGGACCACGGCGATCATCTTTGCGTGGAGACGGCGTTCGATTAGATTGCCTCTCTGCTCTTGAGTCACGAATCGAGGCACGCCGAGAAGATCTATGTCGTTCGCGACGCCTCGGAATCCCTCTAGCACCCCGCTTGAAAAAGGAATGCTGTATGAGACCGAACGGGAGGTGTCCTCGAGGGACGGCGCATCCGCATAGATTAGGACCTTTGTATTTGCGGAAATCAACGGGCGGAGTGCTTCGACCGGGCCGGAGCTGGATTCCCCTGCGAAAGCCGGGGTTACGATCACGATGTCATCGGCAGCCCCGATGCTGTCCAGTGAAGGAAGCAGGGGAGTGCGCTGATCAATTGTCGAGTGGACAAGGCCCTTGGAACCCGACTTTGGTAGGTTCCTTCCCAGCACCGTTATGACATCGTCGCGAGTGGAGAGCTTGGTCTCTTTCCTTAGGAACCGAAGCTCCTGGAGAAGAGTGGACGCAAGGCTCGGCGCGCCTGATTCCGAGTTGGCGTCCTCCCACACGACAATCTCGCGGTTCCTGGTAAGTCCGCCCTTCGTGAGGTTTGCCGAAGTCACTATGGCACGTGAAATGATTTTCCCGGTAGTTTCGTTCCGGAACTGCAGGATAGCGAACTTGGCATGCAGCCGAGGCGGACCCACTTGAACAATGTCCGCCCATGGGAGATAGGCACCACCGTGTATTCGATCGTGCGCGGCGAAGATCAGAAGGTTGCGGCCCACAGCGGCTCGAGCTTCCTGGCGCCGCCGTAGTGGAGCGCTAGACTCGATGCCAAGAAGCGCCGGTGCAAGAAGCCCCGTGATCGCATCGAGTGAGGCATCGTGTGTGACCCAAGCGCCGCACGTGAAAACGGTGCCTGCCGGTGGCTCACACAACTCAAGTAGCACCTGCTCAGACCCCAAAAACTTACCATCTCTGCTACTCACGCCCCCAGCCCCTGTTCGAATAACCCTGACAATACTCCAAGACGAAAGTCTTCCTCGACGTACCCTCGTCTCGTCGGGCTAGGCAGGCCAAATTCCCAGGGTTCGCTGCCACGCAGATCAGAAAGGTTGCAATGGTGCTTGTGAATCGCCTTGATAACGTTGGCGGTACTGCGTGGTTCAGCCAAGGCGCGCAGCCTCGAGAGGTCGTCTTGGGGGTCCCATTGTCTCAATATTTTCCAGCCAGGATCGGTCCACAGTTTGGGACTCGGTGCCTTGAAAGACTCCCCGGTGACCCATGCCCGGTATGGCTTCTCGACTGCCTTCATCAGCTGTTCGAGCTTCAACGCCCCCTTAAGGGCATTTTGCTGGATTTCATTTAGCCGCTCGCGCTTCAACGTGCTGATTGCTATTGCCCCGCTTTCCTTCCAACTGTGGCGAAGGTTCTGTATCGCTCCGTCGTAGCGGTCATCTGTTTCGAGGATCGCTTCCCAGAGTACTCTGCATTCCTTCGATGAAGCCAGGTGACCGTGTTTCGGTATGTAATCGAACCATTCCTCGTTCGGGTTCATTTGGCCGTCGACAAATGACTTCAATGGAAAACCCTTCCCGTAGAGCCCAGATCCAAGAGCGTGCGGTCGGGCGACAGATTGAAGAGCATTACCGTTCTTTTGGAGCGCAGTTGCATAGGGAGAACTTCCCGCTTTCGAAGGAGCGATGAGCCCGAAGT
>JABDJF010000582.1 GCA_013002645.1 Myxococcales bacterium | reverse complement strand
GCGAACCCGAGCGAACGGCATCAGACCATCCTCTGCGTCGATTCGCCACGCTTCATTCCGGAGGACGAAATCGAAGTGGCCGGCGAGCCAGCCGACGTTCCGGCGGAACCCCCCTGGGGTCCGATCGCAGGTCTCGGTTGAGATGATGGTTTCACAGGGCAACGTGGTCGTCACCGGAGCGACCCGCGGGATTGGGCGTGCGACCGTCGACGCGATCTTGGAGCGTGGAGGAAAGGTCGTGGCCATCGCCCGCAACGAGCGGCTCCTCGCCGCGCTCCAGGCGTCGGCTCCCAATCGCATCCGCGCTCTGACGGCCGACCTCGAGGACCTCGATCGGATTTCCGAGCTGGCGCGCCTTGCGAACGATGCCTTTGGGAGCGTGGACGGCTTGGTCAACTGCGCCGGGATCGCTCGCTACGAGCCGGTCGGTGCGATCGGCCTCGACGCCATCGAAGCGCAGCTTCGAGTCAATCTCGCCGCCCCGCTACTCCTATCGCAGGCGCTTGCGGTGCATTTGCGCGCTCCCGGCGGTTCCATCGTCAACGTGTCGAGCACCCTTTCCGAGCGCGCGGCTCCGCAGACGGTGGTTTATGCCGCGACCAAAGCTGCCCTCAACGCAGTGACCAAGGGCCTGGCGCTCGAGCTCGCGCCAGCCGGCGTGCGGGTCAACGCCGTGCTCCCCGGAGGCGTGGAGACCGACATGCTTCGAACGCCCCGTCTCCTGCCGGGCGAAACCCTCGGCCCCGGGGAAATCGAGGCTCGCGTGGCGTCCCAACTTGCCGACCTGACTGCCCTTCACCCCCTCGGCCGGCTCGGTACGCCAGAGGAAGTTGCCGCTGTCATCATCAGCGTCCTCGATCAAACCTGGCAGACGGGAAGCCTGGTCACCATCGATGGAGGCCTCTCGCTCGCCTAGGCTTGAAGCGTTCGGCGTTTTCTCACACACTCCGCCGAACGTGGCTCGAACCCAGAAGGTCGTACTCGATGCGGACGCTATCCAACGGAGCATTCGACGCATCGCTGTTGCGATACTGGAAGCGACCTCGGGCATCGAAGATCTGACCCTCATCGGCATCCGCCGCGGTGGCGTTGGGCTGGCCAAGCGTCTCGCCGAGGAGATCGCAAAAGTCGAAGGGCGACCGCCACCGGTCGGGGCCGTCGATATCTCGCTCTACCGAGATGATGCGGCGACTGCGCTCCCCAATCCCAAGATTGGGCCGAGCGACATCCCATTCGACGTGAGCGGCCGTCATGTCGTGCTCGTCGACGACGTCCTGCACACCGGGCGGACGGTCCGAGCGGCCATCGAGTGCCTCCAAGACCACGGGCGCCCGGCGAGAGTCTGGTTCGCGGCGCTCTGCGACCGTGGCGGCCGCGAGCTCCCCATCGCTGCCGATTTCGTCGGCCGCGCGGTCGAGATGGAATCGGGCGGACGCCTCGACGTATGGGTCGACGCCGCCGGACCCGATCGCGTCGTGCTCACCGAGGGCGAGTGATGGAGCCGTTCGCCCACCACAGCCTCCTCGACGTCGAAGGGCTCACGAGGTCGGACGTGGAGCGCATCCTCGATACTGCGGAGGCGTTTCTGCAGGTCTCCCGCCGGCCTGTTCGCAAGGTTCCCACCCTTCGCGGCAAGACCGTCATCAACCTCTTCTACGAAGCGTCGACGAGGACCAGGACTTCTTTCGAGCTCGCGGGCAAGCGTTTGAGCGCGGATGTCATCAACATGAGCGTCTCCGCATCGAGCGTGAAAAAGGGCGAGACCCTACAAGACACCTGCCGAACGCTACAGGCGATGCATCCGGATGTGATTGTCATTCGACACGGTTCGTCGGGCGCTCCCAGCTATGTGGCCTCGAAAATCGGCTGCAGCGTCATCAATGCGGGTGACGGGATGCACGCGCATCCGACGCAGGCCCTGCTCGACGCGTTCACGATTCGGCGCGCAAAAGGCACGCTCGACAATCTCGTCGTGGCGATCGTCGGTGACATCTCCCATTCGCGCGTCGCTCGCTCGAACGCGCACCTCCTGAAGCTCTTCGGATGTGAGGTTCGTCTGGTCGGCCCACGCACACTGCTGCCGGCGGCCGTCGATTCTCTCGGCGTTCGTGTCTTCGATCGGCTCGAGGACGGCCTCGAGGGCGCCGACGTCGTCATGGTGCTTCGCATCCAGCGTGAGCGTCTCGAAGGCGCCCTCCTGCCTAGCCTCCGGGAGTACGCACGAACCTTCGGCATCGGCCCCCGAACGATCGGGCCTGCGAAGTCCGATGCGATCATCATGCATCCGGGCCCCATGAACCGCGGCGTCGAAATCGAAAGCCTCCTCGCCGACGGTGAGCGCAGCGTCGTTCTACAGCAGGTCGAAGCCGGAGTCGCCGTCCGCATGGCTCTGCTTTATCTCTTCGCCGGCGAAGCGACCGAACCGCCGGCCGTAGGCGAGGTTACTTGACCGGGGTTCGGACCGGGCTGGACCGCATCGCCGACGGTGACTCGGACGCGCTTCGCCTGGTCTCGGGCCGCAACGTAGGTTTGCTCGCGCACGCGGCGAGCGTCGACCGGAAGCTTCGTTCGGCGTCTTGGGTTCTGCACCAGGCGGGCGTCCGCGTTTCGGCGCTCTTCGGCCCCGAGCACGGCTTTGCAGGCGCAGCCCAGGACATGGTTGGCGTCGGGAGTCGCGATGACGCGGGCATCCCGGTCTATTCGTTGTACGGCAACGACGCGGAGGACTTGAGCCCCAACCCCGATTGGCTGAGGGGCCTGGACGCTCTGGTCATCGATCTGCAGGACGTGGGGTCCCGTTACTACACCTACGTATGGACGGCTGCGCTCACGATGAAGGTCGCCGCCAAGGTTGGCATCGAGGTCGTGCTCCTCGACCGGCCCAACCCCCTCGGCGGCGTTCGCGTCGAAGGCGCCGCGCAGCGCGAGGGCTACCTGTCGTTCGTAGGGCTGTATCCGGTTTCGGTTCGGCACGGCCTCACCGTCGCTGAGCTCTTGCTCTGGGTTTGCGACCGCGAGCGGATCGACCGGAGCGTGCTGCGCATCGTGCCCATGGACGGCTGGACGCGTTCGATGGAATGGAAGGACACCGGTCTTCCTTGGGTGATGCCGTCGCCCAACATGCCGACGATCGACACGGCGCTGGTCTATCCTGGCGGCTGCGTCGTCGAGGGGACAACGCTCTCGGAAGGGCGCGGCACGACGCGGCCGTTCGAGCTCTGGGGTGCGCCGGGGTTGGATGTCGGCCCGATCTTGGATATCGATCTGCACGGCGCGACGTTGAGACCCGTGGAGCTCACCCCGACGTTTCAGAAGCATGCCGGACGAACCTGTGCCGGGGTTCAGGTGCACGTCACCGACCCCTGGGTGTTTCGACCG
The DNA here is from genome assembly GCA_013002645.1 of Myxococcales bacterium. Lineage (GTDB taxonomy): Bacteria > Myxococcota_A > Polyangia > Polyangiales > Houyiibacteriaceae > SG8-38. The sequence goes on along the minus strand of JABDJF010000582.1, from coordinate 14,413 downwards.
TACGAGGCCTACCTGCGCATGCTTGCGGCCGCGCTCCCTCAGCTAGCGGCCGAGAGCCGTTGGCGAACGGAAGTGTATGAATTCGTGTCCGACCGACCCGCGGTCGATCTCCTGACGGGCGGGCCCGAGTTCCGCCTTGCGGTCGATCGGGGCGTATCGCTGGACGAGGTGTTGGCCGAAGAGGCGAGGGGGGCGGCCAAGTTCGACGACGAGCGGCGGGTCGCCTGGCTCTACGAGAAGTGACGAAAGCCACTTCGGTCGATTTCGATGATGCCGCCAGAAGCTTGGACGGCGCTGGCCCCGGAACCTTCGACGATTTCACCGATTTGGGTAGCCAGCGCCGCGGCTCGCGGGGAGGCGGGCGCGGTGAACAGCAGCTCGTAGTCTTCACCTCCGCTGAGCGCAAGCACGTTCGAGTCGATGGATAACGCCGTGCACACCGCTTCGTAGCCCGGCGCCGTGGGGATCGACTCGGCATGGACGACCGCGCCGACCCCCGATGCGTCGGCGAGGTGTTCCAAGTCTTGAAGGCAGCCATCGGAGACGTCGACCGCCGCCGTTGCGATTTGCGCGACGACCGTTGCGGCCTGACCGTTGAGAGGCGGCCGTTTCCAGCGGTCTACGAAACGGTCGGCTCCTTCGAGATCGAGCCTGCCGGCTTGCAGGATGGCAAGCCCGAGCGCCGCCGAGCCCAGCGTCCCGGTGACGTAGATCGAGTCTCCAGGTTGCGCGCCTTGCCTGGTTAGGGATTGTTGGATCGGCAGTCCGAAAACGGTCGTCGTCACGGATAACGATTGGCCGCGGCTCAAGTTCCCGCCGATCACGCGGGCGCCGGTCGCGCGCGCAGCGTCTGCAAGTCCGTCGATCAGCTCACGGAAGTCCTCGTCGGACGAGTCGGCGGGCAGGGTGAGCGCGATGACTGATGCGGTCGGCATCGCAGCCATCGCCCACACGTCGCTGACTGCAGCGACCACGGCGCGGTACCCGAGCTCCCGACAGGACAGCAAATCGGTCCGAAAGTGGACGCCTTCAACCTGGGTGTCGACCGTAACGATGGTAGGTCGGCTTCCGAAGTCGATCACCGCGGCGTCGTCGCCGATGCCGACCAAGACCTCGTTCGAGTCGCCATCGAGGGCAAAACGGGTTTTCAGCCATTCGATCTTGGCGAACTCATCACGCATCTTCGTCGGCGGCGGGCAGCGTCACGGAGAAGATTGTGCCCTCGCCGAGCGTGCTGGTCACTTCGATCTTTCCCTCGTGGCCGTCGACCAGCTGTTTTACGATCGAAAGCCCCAGGCCCGCGCCCCCGTGAACGCGCGTGGTCCCGGCGTCGATCTGATAAAACGCGTCGAATATCTTGGACAGGTTCTCTTCCGCGATGCCCATGCCGTCATCCTGCACCGTCAGTACGACTGCGGGCCGGCTTGCCGTGAAAAGGGCGGCACCCAGGCCCGAGGCACCCGTGGCGTCGATTTCGCCGTCCTCGGCGCGGACGGTGACCGTGCCGCCTTGGTCGCTGAACTTGACGGCGTTGTCGACGAGGTTGAGCAGAATCTGACCGACGCGCACCTGGTCTCCCCAGAGCTTTGCCGTCCCGTCATCGACTCGAATGTCGAGTGAAACGTTTCGCTGATTGGCCGTCGGAACGACCGTCGCAGCAAGGTCGGACAAGAGGGCGTGCGGGTCGATCCGCTCGTGGTTGAGGTCCAGGCTCTTGGCCTCGAGCCGGCCGAGATCGAGCAGGCTGCTGATCAAGCCGAGCAACTGATCGGCTTTGTTTCGAATCGTCCCCAGAAACTCTGCCTGGCCGTCGCTGAGCGCGCCTGCCGCACCGCTTTCGAGCATTTCGGTGTAGCCGATGATCGAGGTGAGCGGGCTCCGAAGCTCGTGGCTCACGGTAGCCAAGAACGTGCTCTTGAGTTGATCGAGTTGTTTTAGCTTTTCGAACGACGACTGGAGCGCCTCGTTCTTTTCGGCAAGCTCGCGATAGTTCTCTCGAACGCTCGCTACCTGCATCGTCGATGCGAGCTGGGCGCGGTGGCCGGAAAATAGAAGCAACTCGAGCACGCCTTTGAGGTGGGCGGAGATCTCTTCGGCGATGTGCTCGCGTACGCGCGGCATCGTATCGAAGTGCGCGCAGGCGGTGGTCTGATCGATCCCCGCGTCAACCGACAGGAGCGATGCCGGCGGCTGGGCGCGCTCCGCGGGCACGTACGGCCCGACGATGAATCGGCCGATCGGACGGCCCTGGTATTCGAGAGGCACGATTCGATACACGGCACCGGTGAAGCAGGGATGCACGATGGTCTCCACATCCGGTTCCATGTCTCGCACGACGCTGACGGTCCTGGCGCACTCGAGCTCTCCCTCGCCGAGCGTGTTGAGGTAGTTGCACAGCGGCTGGTCGCGATGGACGTCTGCGAGGAGGTCTCCCTCGTGGGAGATGACGCGCACGGGGAGACCGAAGAGCCCGAAGAACGACTTACACACAGACGTCACCGAATCGCGGCTCAGCACGTCTTCGAGGCGAACGACATCTCCCATCATGATGTCGGCAACGTTTGTCTGGTCCTGCATCATCGCCCTCCAGGCCCCGGATCGTGTTTCAGTTTTGCCTCCACCTCGGTCATGAAGCGGATCGGGCTTATGCCGAACTTCTCTTCGAGCTGGTGATCTCGTTCGAGCTTCGTCCATGTGTCCCGGATCAAGCCCCGAAGGGTCTGCATCACGCCGTATCCTCGCGTCGCGACGGCCTTGTAGATCGGCTCCTTGCTTCGCTGCGCGATCAACTCGAGCTCTTCATCCGTCCGAATGCTGCCCATGTCTCGTTTGTTGAACTGAATGATCGTCGGGATCCGCTCGGGATCGATCCCGTTCTCTTCGAGATTGCACTTCAGGTTGAGAAAAGACTCTCGGTTTGCGTCTGCCTCGCTGCGCTGCGAGTCGGCAATGAACGCGACGCCGTCTGTCCCCTGCAGAACGAGTCGCCGGGTTGCGTTGTGCATCACTTGACCCGGAACGGTAAACAGCTTCAGCCGGACCTTGAGCCCGCTGCCGGAGCTCACCGTGATCGGAAGCATGTCGAAAAACAGCGTTCGGTCGTTTTGCGTCTCGAGCGTCATGAGCTCACCGCACGCATTCGACGTACCGAGCCAGTGAATCGCACGCAGGTTGCTCGTCTTCCCACTGAGCGCCGGCCCGTAGTAGACGAGCTTCACGGTCAGTTCTTTCGCGGCGAAGTCAATTTGCATTTCGAACCGCGGGACGCCCGGTGCGGAGCTACGTCCGCAACAAAAGCAAAACCCCCGCCCCCATCAACACCAACATGATAAAGAACGCGACCCATGTCAGCGTCCTTTTGTGCTCATGGCTGGCAGGAATGACCCGGGTGTCCTGTAGCTGCTGGGCCGCCAGCACGATGAGGCCGTCGATTTGCTTTGCGGCGTCTTCGCGGCGGGCAGGGTCCGTCTCGCGGACTGCCCGGTAGCGTTTTCCGGCCTCCGGAAGCCGATCCAGGGCGACGCAGACGCCTACGAACCGGCGATGCGCGTCCTGATTCCCCCAATCGGCCTCCACCCGTTTCCACGCTTCGTCGATCGGATCCACGAGACAAGAGAATAGCACGGCCACCACGAGTCAAAATAGACCCATAAATCATATTAAGACGCCAAATCTGCTCCTCCGACTTGGACCAGGAACACCGCGTCCGACGATCTGCGTTCTCGACAGTGGACCGCGCTTCTCCCACCTCGGCTCGAACCTCGAATTCCGGAGCGACTTCAACCCGAAAAACCTTTTTAATTCTGCCACTTGGACTGCCGAAAGAAGTTGACAGCGGAGCGGCCTGGGCCTTAGTTTCCGGCCTTAGTGGGAACTAGTGGGATCAAGTGCCAAAAGGCCGATAACTAGGACGAGAGGGTTAGGTTGTTCCGAGGACGCTACGAGCACGCGATCGATGCCAAGGGGAGGACCTCAGTGCCGTCTCGGTTCCGGGAGGTGATGACCGCTCATGGTGACTCGCAGCTGGTTCTCACGACGGGCTTGGACAGCTGTTTGGTGGCCTATCCGATGGCGGAGTGGCTGGCGTTCGAGAAGCGGCTCTCGGAGCTCCCGCAGTTCGATGCGGACCTCGTCACTCTCAAACGGATCTACGTATCTGGCGCCGTAGAGTGCGAGGTCGACAAGGTCGGACGGCTCTTGATCCCGGCTGCGCTCCGGAAGCACGCCGGGCTTCGGCGCGATGCGCTCTGGGCCGGGATGGGCAGCTACATCGAGCTCTGGGCCAAAGAGAGCTTCGAGGACCTTCGCAAAGAGGTGCTCGGCGATCAGGACCGGCGTTTGGAGATCGCCAGACGATTGGCGGAGCTCGGCCTGTGAACGCGTACGCGCACACGCCTGTTCTGCTCGACGAAGTGCTGGAGCAACTCGATCCGACGACCGGCGGTATATACGCTGACGTGACGCTTGGCGGTGGAGGGCACGCGAAAGCGATTCTGGAGCGCAGCGCTCCGGATGGCTGCCTGATTGGAACGGACCGCGATCCGAGCGCGCTCGAAGCGGCCAGCGCAGCGCTCTCCGACTTTGGGGATCGCGCGACACTCCGCAAAGCGCGAATCGGCGACCTTGCGGAAGTCTTGGCATCGCTGGAGATCGAGAACGTCGATGGCGTCCTGGCCGACTTGGGCGTCAGCTCCGTTCAGCTCGATCGCGCCGAACGAGGATTTTCTCTTTCCAAGGGCGGGCCGATCGACATGCGCATGGACCCGACCGAAGGCGAAACCGCGTTGGAGCTAATCGGTCGAAGCGATGCCGAAGAGCTTGCCAACGTGATCTACCGTTATGGAGAGGAGCACCGTTCGCGGAAGATCGCTCGCGCGCTCAGGCGAGCCTACGAGGAGGGAGAGCTGGAGACTACCGGCGACCTGCGGCACGCCGTGCACAAAGCAACTGGGCCCCGTCGCGGGCGAATCGATCCGGCGACAAAGACGTTTCAGGCGCTGCGTATCGCAGTCAACGACGAGCTCGATGAGCTCGAGGCCCTGCTCGATCAAGCGCCTGAGCTCTTGCGGGTCGGTGGCGTGGTCGCGGTGATCAGCTTCCACTCGCTCGAGGATCGAATGGTCAAGCATGCATTCCGCGACAATGAACAACTGTCGCCGCTGACCAAGCGCCCGATCATCGCTTCCGATCGAGAGCGCGAAAACAATCCTAGGTCACGCAGCGCCAAGCTCCGTGCGGCCCGGCGCGTGGAGGTCGGGACATGAAGCGGCGCTTTCTGCCCCTCTGGTGCGTTGCCGTCTTCGCAACGGCTGCCGCGTTCGTGGTGCATCTGTCGATTCGGTTTGAAACGGTTCGGCTCGGCTACGAGGTGAGCGAAGAGCGCGGCCGGCAGCGTGACCTCCTTCAAGACCGCCGTTTGCTTTCGATCGAGGCAGCCACGCTTCGGCAAAGCGGACGCATCGAGACCATTGCGCGCGGAACGCTCGGCATGGAGGTTCCGAAGCCGACTCGCATCGTGACCATGAAAGAGAGCCGAAAGCGTACGGCCGCGGGGAGGGTGCGGTGAAGAACCGTCACCAGCGATGGTTTCGGGCACGGATCGCCCTGCTTGGCCTGTGCGTGGCCGCCGTTGCAGTTCTGGTTCTTTTCCGCGCGTTTCACCTACAGATCGCGAGCGGCGATCGTCTGCGCGAGATGGCCGAAGGGCAGCATCTTCGTGAGCTTCGCGTGTCTCCGCGAAGAGGCGCGATCTACGACCGGCACGGGGCCGAGCTTGCGGTGAGCGCCGACGTCGACAGTGTGTACGCCAACCCGCGTCGCCTCAAAGCGATGGAGCAGAACCCTCGGGACGTTGCGAGACGAATCTCCAAGATTCTCGACCTCGACCGGGAGACGCTCGCCAAGCGATTGTCGGCGGACCGCTACTTCGTCTGGATCGAACGTCGAGTCACGCCCAATGAAGCCACCCAGATCCGCGCGCTCGACATCCCCGGCCTCGAGCTCACGACCGAGGCGCGCCGCTACTACCCAAACCGCCACCTCGCTGCTCATCTGCTCGGCTTCGCGGACATCGACGGGCGAGGAATCGAAGGGGTGGAGCTCGCTTACGAGGATAGGCTTCGCGGTTCCGATCGACGGGTCGAGGCGATTCGCGATCGGCGCGGCCAAGTCGTTTTCGCCGACGACATGGAAGACGATCGATCGATGCAGGGGCAGAGCGTGGTCCTGACGATCGACAAGGCCGTTCAACACATTGCAGAGCGGGAGCTCGCCCTCGGCGTGCGCACTTTCGAGGCACGTGGCGGGAGCGTGGTCGTCATGGACCCGTCGAACGGGGAGATCCTCGCGCTTGCGAACTATCCTCCATTCAACCCGAACGAACCGTCGAAACACCCAACCGCGCATAGACGAAACCGCGCCGTCGTCGACCGCTTCGAGCCGGGCTCCACGGTCAAGCCATTCACGATGGCCGCCGCCCTTGCCGCGGGCGCAGTCAAATCCAACCAATCGATCAACTGCGAAAACGGAGTGACGCGGATCGCAGGACGTGTCCTTCACGACGCCCACCCCTACGAATGGCTGACGCCAACCCAGATCCTCGCCTATTCCAGCAACATCGGCATCGCGAAGGTCGCGCTCGACCTCGGCAAGAAGAATCTATACCGCGGACTTCGACGCTTTGGTTTTGGTGAGCCGACCGGCCTCGGAGTCCCTGGCGAGACGGCGGGTATCCTTCGTCACTACCGGCGTTGGTACGAGGTGGATGCGGCGACCGTTTCTTTTGGACAGGGCATGAGCGTCACCAACGTCCAACTCGCGGCAGCCATGAGCGCGATCGCAAACGGAGGGCGCCTGATGCAGCCGACGCTCGTGCGCCGCCTGTCGGACGGGCATGGCGTCACCATCGAAGAGAACCGGCCTCGCGTTCGCCGGCAAGTGGTACCCAGGCGGGTGGCGAAGCTCGTGGGCCAGATGCTGACCGCGGTGACCGAGCCCGGAGGAACCGCAATCGAAGCGGCGGTCGACGGCTATCTCGTCGCCGGTAAGACGGGCACGGCCCAAAAAGCGGACTACGTTCACGGTGGCTATGCCAAAGACAAGTGGTTGGCTTCATTCATCGGGTTCGCCCCTGCCGAAAAGCCGGCTGTCGTCATTTCCGTGGTCATCGATGAGCCGGTGATCGCGCACTACGGCGGGACCGTGGCCGGCCCTGTCTTCCGCCGGATCGCCGAGGTCACCCTGCGCCACATGGGCGTCGCTCCCGAGGGCCGACCGGCGGTGCTTGCGCAGAAGAAGAAGCAGATCGTCGTTGCGGAAGTCGAGCCGGAGTCCGAAGAAGAGCCGGTTGAAAAGGGGCAGAGCGCGGTTCCCGATGTGCGGGCGCTTCCCTTGCGCCAGGCCGTGATCACGCTGCACGCCGGGTCGCTGGTTGCCGAGGTCACCGGCTCGGGTGTCGTCGTCGATCAAGACCCCGCGCCGGGCAAGGCTGTGCCTCACGGTGCGATCGTTCGGATACAGCTCGAGCGGCGGCGTTTCGAGACGGAGGCGCTGACGCCGGAACCGCGAACAAAGACGCTTGCAGCCGCGGTGCCCAGGAGGCCGCATGACCGCTGAACCGAGGCCAGGCATGACGTTGCAGCAACTCCAGAGTCGTGGTGTCGGGGTCCGAATCGAGGGATCGCCAACGCAGGCCGTCCACGGGGTGCAGCATGACTCGCGCCAGGTGACGGATGGGGATCTCTTCGTCGCGGTTGCAGGCGATACCCACGACGGGCTGAGCTTCGTTGCCGATGCCGTCGCGCGTGGCGCGGCCGCCGTGATGACCGAACGACAAGTCGAGGCCGCGGTTCCTCAACTCATCGTGACCGACGCCCGCGCGGGGCTCGGGCGTGCAGCGGAGCTAGTGTACGGGGAACCGACGAGCGCGCTTCACACCGTGGGGATCACCGGCACGAACGGCAAGACGACGACGGCCTACCTCTTGCAGTGCGCGCTCGAAGGCGCGTCGGTCGAGCCTGCGCTCGTCGGCACGACGGGTTGGCATTCGCCCGGCGCGGAACACCCTTCGCTGCACACGACGCCGGAAGGCGACGACATCTCTCGGTTTGCCCGGCTAGCGCTCGACGCCGGGGCGACGCACCTGGTTCTAGAAGTGTCGAGCCACGGCCTGGCGATGCATCGCGTCGATGCCCTCGACTTCGAGGTCGCCGCGTTCACCAACCTTTCCCGCGACCACCTGGACTTCCATCAGAGCATGGGGCGGTATGGCGAAGCAAAAGCGCGGCTCTTCACCGACCTCGCGCCCGGACGCGCCGTCATTCACGTGGATGACGCCTTCGGATCGGCCCTTGCCGATCGAATCGCGGTTCCCGTCATTCGTTGTTCGCGGAGGTCCGGAAGTCGAGCCGAGATCTTGGCGACCGACTGGTCGGCGACCCGAACCGGGATTCGCGCCCACGTCGAGACGCCTGCGGGAGCTATCGATATCGTCAGCCCGATGCTCGGCGAGCACAACCTCGAGAATCTTCTAGTCGCGCTCGGTTGCGCGTACGCGCTCGGACTCGACTTGAACGCCGTGTCGGAAGCATGGCGAGTCGCAGCTGGCAGTCCGGGCCGACTCGAACGCATTGCCCATCCGCAAGACGTCGCCGTGCTCGTAGACTACGCGCACACGCCAGACGCCCTTCGGAGGATTCTGCAAACGATGCGTGCGGTGACCCCGAATCGGTTGATCCTGGTGTTTGGAGCGGGTGGTGATCGGGACAAGGGGAAGCGGCCCCAGATGGGCCGTGTCGGTGTCGAGGGCGCGGACCTTTGCGTGCTGACGAGTGACAATCCGCGAACCGAAGACCCCGGACGGATCCTCGATGAGGTCGTCCGAGGCGCAGAGCAGGCAGGTGGGGTTCGCATCGAAGCGGGGGAGCTTTCGGCCGCGAACCGAGGTGTTTGCGTGATCATCGAGCGAGAGGAAGCGATCGCAACTGCGATTCGATCCGCGCGCGTGGGAGATACCGTTCTATTGGCGGGCAAGGGTCACGAGAACTACCAGGTCATCGGAACAGAGCGTCACCACTTCGACGATCGTGAACACGCGCGCACGGTGATTGCCGGCCTGGCGGGAGGCGCATGATGGCGACGCCAATCCCGGTGAACCACGTTCAGCTGCGCCGAGACGAGGTCCTCGCCGTGACGGATGGCGACGCAAGCGGTCCGGAGTGGAAAAGCGCTTCGGGCATCGTGACGGACTCGCGCGCCGTCGAACCGGGCAATCTTTTCGTCGCACTTCGCGGCGAGCAATTCGATGCGCATCAATTCGCGGCGCAAGCGATGGACGCCGGCGCTGCCGCGGTCTTGGTGAAGCGGGGAACCTCGCTTCCAGTCCACGTCAGTGCAGTCGAGGTAGAGGACACGCTTCACGCGCTTGGTGACTTGGCCAAGGCCCACCGCGCAAGTTGGACCGGCAAGGTCGTCGGCATTACGGGTTCGGTCGGCAAGACCACGACGAAGGAGTTGTGCGCTGCGGCGCTTCAATCGGCCGGTTGCCGAGTGCTCAAGACAAGCGGGAATCTCAACAATCGAATCGGTGTACCGATGACTCTCTTCCAGCTCGACGAGACGGTCGACACCGCGGTCATCGAAATGGGCACGAGTCAGCCGGGAGAGATCGCGCGCCTCGCCGAGATCGCGGCGCCGGACCTCGGCATCGTCACTCGGGCGACGATGTCGCACCTCGAAGGCCTGGGGTCCGTCGAAGCCGTGGCCGATGAGAAGGTCTCCCTGCTCCATGCCCTGGCGCCCGATGGTGTGGCGGTTGTCTATGGAGACGACCCCGCACTCAAGAAGCGGGCATCGGTCGTTGCCGCCAAGCGAAAGCTGTTCTACGGCCGGTCCGCTGGCAACGACGTGCGCGTGATCGACTGGGACGTCGATGCCGAGGGCACGCGGGCTCGCTTTCAGGTTCGCGGCAAGGACCTCGAGATCTCGATGCCCCTGCTGGGGGAGGGCGCGGTGCTCAATGCGGCCGGTGTCCTCGCGATCGTGTTTGGCTTGGACCTCTCGCTCGAAGAAGCAGGGCTCGGGTTTGCGGAGGTTGAGCCTTCGTCCGGTCGTCTCCAGGCTCGAACGGGCATTGGCAACCGACTCGTCATCGATGACTCCTACAACGCGAGTCCAACGTCCATGGAAGTCGCAATCGAGACCGCCCGCGTCATCGCAGAAAAGCGAGACGCGCCGTTCGTCGCAATTCTTGGCGACATGAAAGAGCTAGGTACGCATGGCGAGGAGGCCCATCGCAAGGTCGGCGACCTCGTTTCGAGTGCCGACGCCTTTCTCTTCGTCGGCTGTGGCGAGGGCATGCATGAGGCGGTATCGACTGCGAACGCCCGAGGAACCGACACACTGTGGTTCGAGGACGCTGCGGAGTGCGGCGAGCTTTCCGACCGTCTTCCGCTCAACGCAGTCATCCTCGTGAAGGGCTCCCGGACGATGCAGATGGAACGGGTGATCGGGCGACTGCTCGAGGATGAGCAGCCATGATCTACTACTTGCTCTACCCGCTGCACGAGTACGAGTCGCTCTCGTTTCTCAACGTCCTGCGCTACGTGCCGTTCCGTTTCCTGATGGCGACGATCACGTCCCTCTTGCTGACCTTCGGGCTCTACCCCTGGTTCATTCGCCGATTGCAGAGCAAGCAAATCGGGCAGGTCATTCGCAGCGACGGTCCGGAGACGCATTTCTCGAAGGCCGGTACACCCACGATGGGCGGCGCTTTGATGTTGCTGGCGCTGGTGCTCTCCACCGTGCTCTGGGCAGACCCTTCCAATGCCATGGTCTGGGTCGTGACGTTGATCACGGTAGCCTACGGCGTCGTCGGCTACATCGACGACACGTCGAAAATCAGGACGCGTTCGACCGGCGGCCTCTCGGGCAGGTACAAGCTTCTGCTCCAGTTTTCGACCGCGATTGTGGTCTGCGGCTGGCTTTACTACGGCGAAGCTGGGCTCCCGACTGACTGGCTCGAAATCCGCCACCGCCTGGCTGCGCCGTTCTTCGCATTTTCGAAGTATCCGATCGAGTTGCCGCCCTGGCTCTATGTCGTCTTCTCTTCTTTCGTCATCGTCGGAACGTCGAACGCGGTCAATCTGACTGACGGACTCGATGGTCTCGCGATTGGCCCGGTCATGATCTCGGCGGGGACCTACGCGATTCTCGCCTACCTTGCGGGCCTGACCCTGTTCGGCAACGTGGTGGCCGGCTATTTGGACATTCCGCACATCGAAAGCGCGGGCGAGCTCAGCATCTTTGCTGCGTCTGTCGTCGGTGTGGGGTTCGGCTTCCTCTGGTACAACACCTATCCCGCCCAGGTGTTCATGGGTGATGTGGGCTCACTGGCGCTCGGCGGAGGCCTCGGCGCATTAGCGGTCTTGACGAAGAACGAGCTCCTCTCCGTGATTCTGGGCGGGATCTTCGTCGTCGAGGCCGTGAGCGTGATCTTGCAGGTCGGGTATTTCCGCATCACCGGACGGCGCATCTTCTTGATGGCGCCGATCCATCACCATTTCGAAAAGAAGGGCTGGCCCGAGCCCAGGGTGATCGTTCGATTCTGGATCATCGCGATCGTGTTGGCTGTCTTTAGTCTCGCCACGTTGAAACTGAGGTGATCTTGGAGCTCGCGCGGAAAAACACGATGGTGGTCGGACTCGGCGAGAGCGGGCTGGCGGTCGTGCGGTTTTTACGCGCGCGCGGCGCCCGTGTCCGGGTCAACGACCAGCGGGACGCGAGCGCGCTGGGAGCAGCCGCCATCGAGGCCGGCGCGCTGGGCGCGGAGCTGGTGCTCGACGGTCACCCCGAATGGGCGTTCGAACACCTAGACCTAATCGTCGTTTCGCCGGGGGTTCCGCCGCTCCCTCAGCTCGACCGAGCGGAGCGCCGAGGCGTGCCCGTCATCAGTGAGATAGAGCTCGCGTCGCGTTTCATCGATGCGCCGATCGTCGCAGTGACTGGGACCAACGGCAAGAGCACCGTAACGACCTTGATCGGCGAGATGTGCGAACGTCTCGGCCGGCCCACCTTCGTCGGAGGCAACCTGGGCCGACCCATGATCGAGGCCGCGGGCACCGATGCAGGAAACGAGGGCGGCCTGGTCATCGTCGAGCTCTCCAGCTTTCAGTTGGAGCGGGTCTCCCAAATGAGGGCGCACGTCGCGCTATTGCTCAACGTCACTGCCGATCATCTCGATCGCTACGCTTCGTTCGCGGCCTATGCCGCCGCCAAGGCACGGGTTTTCGAGCGCCAAAGGGCAGAAGACTTCGCGGTGCTGCCGGCCGACTCTCCCGAGCTTCGAGAGCTCATCGACGACGGCGGAACCGTCGTTCTGTTCGGGGGTCGGAACGGCGAGGTTCGGGTCGTCGATGGAGTTCTCACCGACACCGAGAACCCGCTCCGTGTACCGGTCGAAGACTTGAGAATTCGTGGCCGGCACAACGTGGCGAATGCCTGCGCCGCTTCGCTCGCCGCCCGGCTCTTGGGCGTGCACGACGGGGACATCGCAGCGGTTCTCCGTGGTTTCAAGGGGCTGGCCCACCGCATGCAGTATGTCGATTCGGTTGCAGGAGTGGAGTACATCGACGATTCGAAAGCCACCAACGTAGGCGCAGCCGTCGCCTCGATCGACGGATTGGCTGGTTCAAGAGGCAAGATCGTTCTCATCGCAGGTGGCGTCGACAAGGGCGGCAGCTACGAGCCTCTGCGTGAGCGAATGGCCGACGAGGGAAGAGCGATCGTCGTCTTGGGGGAAGCCGCCCCGTTGCTGGAGCGAGCGTTTGCTGGTTCGTCGTTGGCGCTTCGCCGCGCCAGCTCCATAGCGGAGGCGGTCAGCTCAGCAGCCGCGCTCGCCCGCCAAGGAGACATCGTGCTCCTGGCGCCCGCTTGCTCGAGCTTCGACATGTTTCGTTCATACGCGGAGCGAGGCGATCAGTTCCAGAACGCAGTCCACGGCCTTGGAGGGCAAGCATGAGTCGTTATTCGAAACCCGGGCAGAGGAGTGAGGCCGGACCGATCGATGTCACGCTGGCGGCCACCCTCATTGGGCTGATCGCGTTTGGCGTCGTGATGGTCTACAGCGCGAGTGCGGTCTACGCGAACAACATGTTCGGAAACGGATATCACTTCCTGATCCGACAAACGGTGTTTGCTTTGCTTGCCCTCTGCGTTCTGCTCGTCTGTGCTCACGCCAACATCGACTTGATCCGACGTTCGACCTACCCGGTTCTGCTGGTTGCAGTGTTACTGATGATTGCGGTCGCCCTCGGCTTTGGGAGGAGCGCGGGGGGCGCGACCCGGTGGCTTGCGTTGGGCCCGGTCAACGTGCAGCCGGCTGAGCTCGCCAAGCTGGCGATGATTCTCTGGCTTGCGCACTCGCTCGCAAAGAAGTCGCATCGCGTTCAAACCTTCTCGGTAGGTTTCCTTCCGCATGTCCTCGTGGCGGGGCTCCTGATGCTGCTCTGCCTCGCCCAGCCCGACTTCGGCAGCGCGGTGATGATCGCGCTGCTGACGTTCGTCGTGCTCTTTGCAGCAGGCGCGAAGGCGGGGTACCTGCTCGGCTGCGTCTTGGTAGCCCTCCCGGTCGGCTACGCGGCCATCGCATCGTCCCCGTACCGAATGCGACGGATCGAGGCGTTCCTCGAGCCCTTCGAGCACCGTCAGGGGGCCGGCTACCAGATCACCGAATCCTTGATGAGCTTCGGCTCCGGCGGCTGGACGGGCGTCGGCCTCGGTGACGGCCGTCAGAAGCTTCTCTTCTTGCCGGAAGCGCACACGGATTTCATCAGCGCCATCATCGGTGAGGAGCTCGGGTTCATCGGGGTCATTCTTCTGAGCGCGGCTTTCGCTTGGATCGTCTTTCGCGGCCTTCGTGCCGCGTGGCGGGCCCAAGACGACTACGCCGGCTACCTCGCTGCGGGCATGACTCTGTTCATCGGCCTTCAGGCGTTCACCAACCTGGCGGTCGCCATGGGGCTGCTGCCCACCAAAGGGCTCGCGCTCCCGTTCGTGAGCTACGGAGGTTCGTCGCTCCTCGTGAACGCCGCGGCCGCGGGCATCGTTTTGAACACGTCACGGTTCGGTGCGTCGCGCGGAGAACAGCCGCGAGCGAAGGCCAAGACTGGGCAACGCCAGCCCAACCTGATTCCGGCGAGAGGAGGCGCGAGATGATCGGACGCATCATGGTTGCCGGCGGAGGTACCGGCGGGCATTTGTTCCCGGGGCTCGCGGTCGTCGAGGAGCTTCGTCGACGGGTTCCCGGCCTCGAGGTGAAGTTCGTGGGGACGGCCCGTGGCATAGAGGCGCGTATCTTGCCGGGCCGCGGGGAGGTCCTCGAGCTGCTGAACGTGACCCCACTCAAAGGGCAGGGTGT
>JABDJF010000579.1 GCA_013002645.1 Myxococcales bacterium | reverse complement strand
GAGCCGAGGCGCTCGAAGTTGTTCTTGAGGAGCTCTACGGTCTTTTTGGCCTGCGCGAGCTGCTTCCCGATCTTCACGGTCTGCGCAATGAGCTCCACTTTGTTGAGGACCTGCGTGAACTCGCTTGCGCCACCCGCCAAGATGCCGGCGTGAACGCCGCTAGCCGGCATAAGTGAGAGTGCGGCCATCGCCGTCATCGCTTGGAGCGTGCCGAAGCGCGTGGCCGAGCGTCGGGGTTGGGAGGGTCTTTTCTTCATCGTGGTGTTCTCCTGGTTGTTCGGCTGGGGTGCCGGATGCGGTCCTCCACTGCGCGGCGGCCTCGGGGAGACCGCGGCGCTCGAGCCATGGGGCTGGCCAATGCTCGGCATGGGTAGCCCGGAGGTCCCCGATGGCGGCGAGGTCGGGTTTGCTGCTCGCCCCGAGGAAGCTCAGCGCCACCGGTCCGAGGTTCAGGTCGAAGAGGCGCGTGCCGGTCGGCGAGGCGTAGTAGTACTGGCGCTTTCGCTCGGCCCCAGCGATCAGCGCCACTTGGGCCTCATCGAGGCGAAGGTAGTCCCGGTAGAGTTGCCGCATCATGGCGCTCTCGGCTTCGGGATTCGGAAGAAGGAGCCGGGTCGGGCAGCTTTCGAGCACCGCATCGCGGATCGGGGAGTTCACGACGTCGGTGAGCGACTGGGTCGCAAGGACGACGGCGCAGTTGTTCTTGCGGAGGACCTTGAGCCACTCTCGGATCTTTTCTGAAAAGAGGGCGTTACTGAGCGCGAGCCAGGCCTCGTCCAGAAGAAGAAGCGTCGGGCTGCCGTCGAGCTCCGATTCGATGAAGTGAAAGAGATAGAGGAGCGTCGCGTCGACGATCTTTGGGCCGAGGTTCATGAGGTCTTCGATCTCGAAGACCGTGAACGCGCTCTTCGGGAGATCGGTCCGCTCTCCGTCGAGGATCGTCCCGCCCGGTCCCTCCGAGGCGTAGTACCCAAGCGCCGTGCGCATCGAGGCGTCCTGAAGCGTGGTCACAAAGTCGGTGAGGGAGCCCCCGCCCGCGGTGTCCGAAAACGTCTGGAGGGCTTCAGTAAGTTGAGCTCGCTTCGAAGAATCGATCGCAAGCCCCTGAAGAGAGAGGAGTTGCTCGATCCACTCGGCGGCCCAGGCGCGCTCCTTCGGGCTTTGCAGATGCTCAAGCGGGCAGAGCTCAGGGACCTCCGCCCCGAAGTCGACGTGGGATGCGCCCCCGATGGCGGCGCACAGGGGAAGAAGCGATCGGCCTTTGTCGAAGGCGAAAGTCTGGGCGCCTTGAGATTGATAGCGAAAGAACTGGCTCGCGAGATACGCAAGGAGCGTCGACTTCCCGGCCCCGGTCGGCCCGAGCATGAGCGTATGCCCGACGTCGCCGACGTGGAGGTTTAGGAAAAAGCGGGCGCCGCTCGAGGAGCGGGCCAGGGCAAGCGCCGGGCTTCGCTTTTCAAAGAAGGGCGAGGGGCAGGTGGGCTCGCCTGGCCATTCGCGCGAGATCGGAACGAGGTCCGCGAAGTTCAGGCTGTGAATGAGCGGCTTTCGGACGTTTTGACGGGTGTGCCCAGGTAGCGAACCAATGAAAGCCTCGAGACCGTTGTAGGTTTCGGGGTGCGCGATGTAGCCGGCGCGCTGGGCCACCCGGCCGACCAGGGCGCATCGGGCTTCGATCTCTTCAGGGCTCTCTCCGCTCAGGACGAGCACCGAGGTGTGGTGCCCGTAGAGGACCGCCCCGGCGTTGAGGTCCCCGAGGGCCGCGTCGAGCTCGTTGGCGCGCTCGACGGCGTGGTGGTCGAGGCGGCCTTCGGTTCGCATGATTTGCGAGGCAAACGACCGCGACTTTTGCTGCCACCGGCGCTGCTCTTTGCGGAGGAGCGCTTCGCTTTGCTGGTAGTCCCCGATGATGAAGCGGTGACTCCACCGAACCTCAAACGGGAGCCGTCGAAGCCCGTCCAAGCACCCCGAAAACGTGTCCGAGGGGTAGCCTCGAAGGGAGATCGCCCGAACCAGGCGCGTTCCGAGGACCATCGGCGTGCCCTGCACCCAGTCCTCAGCGAGCAGGACATCGAGACACGCCGGAACCTCGGGGAGCCGGGTCTTTTGCCAGTGGCCGCTCAGGCAATAGTAGACGGCTTGAAGAAGCTCATCGTTCTTGGGCCCAGAAATAAAGCGACGAATCCGAAGATGGGCGCAAAGGCTATTGAAAAAACGGTCGACGACCGCGTCGAAACGCTCGGTCTGACGGTGAATCGCCTCCGCAATGCTGACGTTCCGCTCTTCGTAGAGCCAGCCCTTGATGCGCTTGAGGGCGGAGTGTTGGTGGGTCCACCCGGGGGCCTGGGTCAAAAAGAGCCACTGCTCGGTCCGGAAGAACACGGTCTGGGCCTGTTCTTCGTCGATGAGCCGGCAGGTCGGGTCGAGAAAGTCGGCGGGGCCGCCGCGTTCGGATGGAATTCGAACGGTTTCAAAATGCACCGTCCAGCCGTGGTCGAGACCACACAGGGCGTCGTTGAGGGCGGTGCTGATCGCGGCCCACAGCTCAGGCGGCGAAGACTCGAGGTCCGGGCCTTCGAGGCGAAACCCTGTCAGCAGCGCGCCATCTTTGAGGCGCATGACTGAGGGGGCCACCATTTCCGCGTAGAGCAGGATTTCGCTGCTCGCCTTGTGACGCGACACCTAACGGCCCTCCTTGGCGTAAGGCACGGCCTGTAGTCGCACCCCGTAGCGGTTACTTCGAATCACCACTTCTCGGAGGTGCGGGTCTCGTTTCGCGGCGTGTCCGAGGGCGATCTTCCCGAACCAAAAGAGCGCGACCGAAAGCACGACCATGGTCCAGCGCCCTGCCGCAAGTCCGCCCAAAAACCCGACGAGCACGCAGACTCCGAGGAGCGCAAAGAAGCTCGCGCGTTCGCACCCGCCGACGAGCTGGGGCTCGGTGAGCGCGCGATACATGGCGACGCGTCGACGCACGCCCTACTCCCGCCACATGAACACGGGCGTGATCGCCCAGAGGTACCCAAGGAGCGCCGGAAGCAGGGACGCGACAACAAGCGTCCCGACGAAGCGCGTTGGGGTGGGCTCGGGGATCACCACGGCAACACCGCCGAGGAAAGCCCAAACTTGCCCATGATCGTGGTCGAGAGCGCGCAGACCCCGCCGAAGATGAGGCCCGCCATCGCAAGGCGGCCCCCGAAGCTGTCAAAACCTTCGCCGCGGACGTAAAGGACGACCCCGCTCGCGATGAGCGAGATCACGCCGAGCCAAAAGGTCACCGGCCCCGTGATGGCCCGACCGACTTGCTCGAGGCCCGTCGCGAGTGGCAGCGCCGTCGACGACGCGCTCGCCACGCCCTGTGGAAGCCAAACCACGACGGCCAAGGCGGTTGCTTGATAGATTCCCCGTTTCATTGGTCACACTCCCAGGTTCTGGTCTGATATCGACCGTGTTCGTATCCGTGGACCCGCAGGAGTCCTTCGACATTCGCGCCGCGCTCGAGGTGGACGATGAGGTCCACCACTTCGGCGATGAGCTCCGGCATGCGCTGGCCGCAGGCTTCTTGGATGAGCATTTCGATCCGTCGGAGCGCGGCTTGGGCGTCATTTGCATGAAGCGACGAGAAGCCGCCCGGGTGGCCCGTGTTCCAGGCTTTGAGAAGCGTGAGCGCCTCGGGACCACGGACTTCGCCGACGATGATGCGGTCGGGGCGAAGCCGGAGCGTGCTCCGAAGAAGCCCGTTCATGCTGACCGTCCCTTCGATCGCGCGAAGCTCGACCTTGTTCTGGAGCGCGCACTGAAGCTCGCGCGTGTCTTCGATCAGGACAATCCGGTCGTCCGGAGATTGGCCTTGGAGGTGCCGAAGAAGCGCGTTGATGAACGTGGTCTTCCCGGTCCCGGTGCCGCCTACGACCAGGATGTTCTTTCGCGCTGCGACCGCCGCTTCGAGCAGGGTCTTTTGGGCACCCGTGATGCGGCCGGATTCGTCGTACTCGCGGAGCGAGAAGACCCGGCTCGCTTTCTTTCGGAACGAAAAGCTCGGGCCCTCGACCACGGGCGCTCGGAGGCCCTCGATGCGCCCCGCGAACAGCGGGAGCTCACCTTGGAGGATGGGCTGGTCCTTGGTGATCACGGTATCAAGAAGCGCCGCCATCGTGCCGAGCGCGGCTTTGAGCTGCATCGGGCAGGTGCGGAGGGTCGTGGATGACAGACCATCGCTGGCC
>JABDJF010000561.1 GCA_013002645.1 Myxococcales bacterium | reverse complement strand
ATTCATTGCACGGGGGGCGACATTTTGATCGCTCTTGCCGTGCTAACGACTGCATTGGTTTTGGTGGGGAATGCGGGCTGGCCTTTCGTTCGGTACCGAGAGGTTGCACTGACAACCGTCGCGCTCGGCATCGGCTATACGGTCTTTAGCGAATGGCTCAACGTGAACGTGCGCGAATCCTGGGCGTACGCGTCCTCCATGCCGACGATTCCCTATCTTGGAACAGGCCTCACGCCAATAGCGCAATGGATCGTCGTCCCATTGGTGGCGTTGCGCGCTGCTTACCCCAAAGCGCCCGCGGATTGACGGAGAGTCCGCGAGTACCGGCGATGAGACCCCCAATCGCTAGGCCTTGTGTAGAAATCGATCGAAGAGCGTGGGCAGCCGATGCTTGACAAGCACGAGGACTGCAAACAAGAGGACCTCTTCTACAGCGAATTGAAGTCCGCTGATGAATCCCGCCGCTACGAGGGCGCTCAGAATACCCGACACGAGGATGAAGTCTTGAAACTGGTCTTGGCAGATCCCGCACAAGGGGATCCGAAAGAGTTTCACCGCCGTGCGCATTCGGCAGAACAGGCAGCGCCACGGCCGGGCTTCGGTGCTTGAGTCTGCCACGGTCACACCTCTCGTAATCTAGAGCTCGACACTCCGAAGTCGCAGCGAGTTGCCGATCACCGATACAGAACTGAGGCTCATTGCCGCGGCGGCGATCATGGGACTGAGGAGTAGCCCGAAGGTTGGATACAGAATGCCTGCCGCAATCGGCACGCCGATCGCGTTGTAGATGAAGGCGAAGAAGAGATTCTGGTGAATATTCTGCATGGCGAGGTGGCTGAGGCGGCGCGCTCGCAAGATCCCTCGTAGGTCCCCGCGAACGAGCGTGACGCCAGCACTCTCCATGGCGACATCTGTACCCGTCCCCATGGCTACCCCGACATGGGCCTGCGCAAGTGCAGGGGCGTCGTTCACGCCGTCGCCCGCCATCGCGACCACTTTTCCTTCCGCTTGCAGCGTCTTGACGAGATCCGCCTTCTGGTCCGGGAGGACATCAGCCACGATTTCGTCAAGGCCAAGCTGCTTTGCGACAGCCTCGGCGGTGGTTTGATTGTCTCCGGTCAACATCACAACGCGAATTCCGGCTCGTTGGAGCCCTTCGACGGCTGCAGGCGTCGATTCTTTGATCGGGTCCGCGACACCGATCAGGCCAGCAAGCTGGCCATCGACCGCAAGGTACATCACGGTCTGAGCCTCCATTCGCATTGCGTCGGCTGTTTCTTGTAGGTGTGCAACGTCGGCGCCCAACTCACGCATTAGCTTTTGGTTTCCGATTCCGACTTGACGCAGCGCGATCTGGCCGACGACCCCTCGTCCCGTACGTGAATCAAAGGCGGTCGCTTCGCGGAGTGCGATTCCTCGGTTGGTCGCCCCTTCAACGATCGCTTCCGCAAGAGGGTGCTCGCTGCCTCGCTCGAGGGAGGCGGCTAGGCACAACACTTCATCCTCTTTGAAACCCTCACTGGTCACGATCTTGACGAGTCCCGGTTTTCCTTCGGTAAGTGTTCCGGTCTTGTCAACGACCAGGGTGTCTACCCCGCGCAGCAGCTCGATCGCCTCGGCGTTGCGAAAAAGAACACCGACAGTTGCCGCCTTGCCGGTGGCAACCATGATCGACATCGGCGTGGCGAGGCCCAAGGCGCAGGGGCACGCGATGATCAGCACAGCAACTGCATTGATCAGCGCATAGGCCATTCTCGGGTCAGGCCCGTAGATGCTCCATGCGACGAACGTGAGGAGCGCGGCACATAGGACGGCGGGCACGAAGTACCCGGCCACGGTGTCGGCGATTCTTTGGATTGGCGCGCGGCTTCGCTGGGCAGCCGCCACCATCGCGACGATCTGAGACAGGAGTGTTTCTGCGCCGACGCGTTCGGCGCGAATCAGCAGAGCTCCCGTGCCGTTGATGGTGGCGCCCGTGACGTCGTCACCTTCTCGTTTGGTGACGGGAATGGGTTCGCCCGAGATCATGGATTCGTCAACGACGCTCTCTCCCTCAAGGACGACGCCATCGACGGGGACCTTCTCGCCGGGACGGACTCGCAATCGATCGCCAACCACAATCGAATCGAGGGGGACATCTTCCTCGCTGCCGTCAGGGCCGATGAGCCGGGCTG
Organism: Myxococcales bacterium; assembly: GCA_013002645.1. Taxonomy (GTDB): domain Bacteria; phylum Myxococcota_A; class Polyangia; order Polyangiales; family Houyiibacteriaceae; genus SG8-38. Next base: position 492 of record JABDJF010000561.1, on the reverse strand, counting down.
TCTTGGGTGCCAGGCCGAGAAGTGAACGGATGGCCGCGCTCGTTTGGCTACGCGCCCGAAGCTCAAGCACCTGCCCAAGAAGCACGAGGGTGACGATCACCGCTGCCGCTTCGAAGTAGACGGCCACCTGACCATCGGGGCCGCGGAACGAGGGGGGGAAGATTGCAGGAAATAGCGTTGCGCATGTGCTGTAGATCCACGCCGCGCCGGTTCCGATCGAGATCAACGTAAACATGTTGAGCTGCCGAGTTCGCAAGGACGCCCAGCCGCGCGCGAAAAAGGGCCAGCCGCCCCAGAGAACAACCGGTGTACCCAGAACGAGTTGCGCCCACGCGAGCGTCTGTGAGTCGAAGCGAGTCGCTAGCGGGTTGCCCGGGATCATCTCGCCCATCGCGATGATGAAGACGGGAAGGGTAAAGGCGAGGCTCACCCAGAAGCGACGAGACATGTCCGCGAGTTCCGGATTGTCTTCCTCCGGGGTCAGTCCCGCTG
>JABDJF010000550.1 GCA_013002645.1 Myxococcales bacterium | reverse complement strand
GAGCGGGATCAGGGCTTGCCAGGTCAAGGCTCTGAGAGCGACCTGATACATCAAGAGGCCAACTTTGATGTTCTCGTTGAAGCCACGGGTCCTGAGGATTGGGGGCTGCTCATTGGGCGTACCGGGGAACGCGCCGGAAAGGATGTTGTCATCACCGGACGCCCAGCCGCCTTCTGCCTGAAAGGCCCAATTGCCTTCGTCCATGACCCCGATTCGGGCCATGAGGTTGAAGATTCGTGCCTTGCCCTCTGCGCAAGGTTCGCCGGTGCAGCTCACCGTCGGGTCGTTGGCGCCGGGTGCGCCGGTGAAGGCCAGCGCGCCGCTGTGTCCGAGGATGGGGTAGAACTCCCCTTCCGTCGTGATCGCCAGATTCCTTTTCTTCTTGAGGGTGTGCTTCAATCGCCAGGCCACATCGGGGATGATGATTCGGCTGTTGGTCGACTGCTGCCAACGATAGAGCACGTAGGTCCCGACGAAGAGCTCGTCGGTCGCAGCACGGCCGTGGTCCTCGTCGAACCACGCGAGGACATTGGCGAACTCGTTTACACGCCGATCCAAGTTGGTCAGGTACGCCAAGGGGAAGATCGATCGCTCTGGGAACGTATTATAAAACGGCTTGAAGTTCGGGTTGGTCGCCGCTCCGGAGCTGCCGTCCACGGCCGAAGATATGGTCGGGTCGACCACGGGATCCTGCGAAAGGCGGTCGTACAAGAACGCGTAGATCAGCGGGGTCTGTCGCGTATCGCCCTTGCTGATGCCTCGTGCCAGGGTGATCGGCCTCGTCGCAAACAGAATTCGGTCGAAGGTCTCGCCGCGGTAGAACTCACCCCACTCCGCAAGGCCGTTACCGGCGTGCGTCAGCAGGCCCGGGCCCCACTGCGACTCCATTCGGCCGACTCGTATTTGGCCGATGGGAACCAGGAACTCGATCCAGGCGCGCTCGAGCTTGAGCGTTTCGCCCAGGTCGAAGCCGTTGCGGTCGGTGGCGGATTGATCGACGGCGAACAGCGGCACGCTGAACACGCGCGCGTTGTCGCCGAACACGACGTTGTCCAAGCCGTCGATGGTGAAGCGAAGGCGGGCGATCGGAAGGTCGGGGTTGGGACCGTAGGTGATCTCCGGGTCGAGACGCAGTCGCATCTCGCCGTACGAGGCGTTCTTGCTCGGAAAACGCGACTCGGCGCCCGGAACGCTTCCGACCGGCATCGGTGCGTTCCCGACCCAGTTGTAGCGAGCCCGGTAGTAGCCGTGGAATTGAAACTTCAAGGGAATGGCGTCTTCGTCCTTTGTCCGTACGCTCTTGCCCACGCCGCCAACGCTCCTGAGCGCGCGCTCGCGCTCGGCAGCCATGGTGCCCATGCCCGCTTCGCCGACCGCGGCGCCCGAAGCCGAGCCCGGGGGCCTCGCACCGGTGACGGTTTTGGTTTGCTCGTCCATCGCCTTGAGCTTCTCGAGCTCGGTCATGGAGTCGTCGGTGACCGTGTCCGGGTCTACAAGTGGGGATTCCTCAGGACCGATTTCTTCCGGTCCGTAGCCTTTCCCGCTCGGGTCCTGTGCAGCGACCTGTCCCGCTGAAAACAAGGCCGCCATCATGGCGACTATCGCAATCCATCCATACTTCACGTCGCACCTCCACCTTCTCGAAACGAGAGCGCACCGAATGCGTATTCCAGAGTCGCTGTGGACCCCGGTGCAGCGGAGAATGCACAATGGCGTGACGTTCTGTCTACCCCCTTTTTCATCGTGCTCTGCGTCATGACGGCATGTTGACTCGCGTTTTCGACAGCAGCGACGCCAGTCAAGAGTTGTGAGGTGCTGAACAAGTAGCCGGTGCACATCGAAGCGATCCAGCAAAGAGCCTCTTTTCACGCTCGATCAACGCGCACAATCTGCGCGCTTCGCCGTTTTCGGTCGTTCTGTCCGTCTGCCTACGGATTCAAACGGCGAAGGATCCACTGGCGGTTGCCCACGCTCGCATGCACTTGAACCGGCTCTGCGCCGAGCGCCTTGACCCAGTCAGTGAACTGCGGTTCCGCGATGGCCACCACTTCGTAGCCATCGAGCGAATCTCCGAGGACAGCGCGGAAGAACGCCTGCGCATCGGTGTCCGACTGGAAGCGTTCCCCGACCGCCGCCACCGCCATGCCTGCGCGGAGCGGACGCGGAATGAACTCCCGGGCGGTGGACTCAGGCACGACCAACACGTCCGGACGACGCGCGTCGACATTGCCGTACGGTTCGTCGATCTCTTTGGCGCCGACCAACGGGTTACGCGTTTCGATCGGGCGTCGGCTGACGCGCTGCACGCGATACGGAGAAGACTCGGACACGTCGAAGTGGGGAAGATGAACCAACCAGCCGTAGGTTTCGACGACTGTGCCTTCGGGTAGCGACGCCAGGAATGTGTGCACCTCGTTGCGCGCATCGCCGCGTTGGGTCAGCTGTACCTCGAAGCTGTGCCCAGCTGCCCAAAGCACGAGCAGGCTCAGCGCCACTTGCACGACGCGGAGCAGCCCCTGCCCTTTGCCAGCCACGCCGGCGAGCGCCGCCGCGGACGCGACCCCGCCGTAGTACGCAAGCCAGAACCCCATCGGCAGGACGAAGCGATGCTCGCAGCGCGCAACGACCAGGGTGAAGAACGCGATGCTGCTGATGCCGGCGCTCAATGGAAGCAAACGGAACGTCCGTGAGCGGATTCCCTCGCCGCCGGGACGCGCGACGACGATACCGACACCGACCCAGCAGAGTGCGACGACCAGCCAAGGCCAGTAATAGGTTTGTTGACCCATCACGATGTCGACGATGTTTCGGTAAACCCCTTCAGGCGTTCGCGCATAGCTCATCCAATCTTGGCTTGCTCCCCCGGTGAGCTCGCGAAGGCGCGCCATGAAGCCGGTCGGATTGAACAGACCCCCGCCCAGAGCTCCTAGTGAGAGGGCGCCGGCCAAGATCGCGAACATCGTGTTCTTGTAGTGAGCCGCCCGCGGTCCGAAGGGCTCGTCGTTGCGAAGCGGCAGCAACAAAACGAAGATCAGGCCCGGCAGGACGAGGCCCGCATAGGCTTGGTCTTTGGTTGCGACCGCGGCGCCGGCGAGTACACCAAAAAGAAGGTAATCGCGGCGTTTGCGCGCTTCGGCAGCGCTGAGAAGGCGGTCGATCGCCAGCGCGGTCCACATCAGATAGGGACCATCGAGGTTGCTGACCCGTCCGTAGTACGCGAACGAGAGGCAGGTCGCCGCCCAGACAGCCGCCCATCGACCGGCTTCGGCGCTCACGGTGCGGCGACCGATGCGGGCCATCACGAAAAGCGCGACGCAGGCCATGAGCAAGCCCACCAGCTTTGCGACGAGCGAGACTCCGGTCATCGGCGGCACCTCGAGGATCTGTTCCATCAGCGCGGGGAGGGTCCAGCTCTCGGCCGAAAGCGCGGCTGGCAGAAGGATGGGGACGGAAAGAACGCCGATCAATAGATTGTGGAACAGCGGATAGCGGTGCCCTTGTCCCGGCGTCAGGTTGATCGCGATTCCCGCAAAGATGTCGCGCGGCGCGATGCCGTCGTTCTCCCATCCATACGAGCCCGGCAAGTCCCAGCCAATTGCAACGAGCTGAGAGAGGGCAAAGATGAAGACGATCCAGGTGACCGTCCGATCCTCCCGGAGGAGCCTCACGTCTCCCTGCCGAGGCGGAGCTTGTACGCATAAAGACGCACGAGGTGGCGAAGAAAGTTGAGCTGCTCCTTCAGCGAGAGCTTGCTCTCCCCGTGCTGCCGATCGGAGAAATGAATCGGGACTTCGCTCGGCTGACTGAACCTGCCTTTGACGAAGATCTCGAGCGCGATTTTGTACCCGACCGGCGAGAGTTGGTCTGCGGGAGGCATTTCCGTCCGTCGAATCGCGAAGAACCCGCTCATCGGATCTTCGAGCGGACACAGGGGCTTGGCCATCAGCGACGGAATGATCGAGTTGAGCTGGCGAAACGCACTCCAGTCGTCGTGAATCGAACCACCCTCGACGTAGCGCGAGCCGAGCACGAAATCGCTCTCTCCGCTCTGCAGGCGCCCGATCATCTCAGGGATGGCGCTTGCCGGATGGGACAGGTCGGCATCCATCACGACAACGATGTCGCCGGCGGCCATGGAGATCCCGTGAATGACGGCCGTGGCTAGCCCGCGCTCGCCATTTCGCACGACGATTCGGACGGGAAATCGCGCGGAGAGCTCGGCGCATATCTCTTCGGAGCCGTCTCTAGAATCGTCGTCGATGAACAAGAGCTCGTAGTCTAGTCCGGGGCCTGAAAGGGCCTCGTCGACGGCCTGCGTGAGCAGAGCGAGATTGTCCGCCTCTCGATAAGTCGGAACGACGATCGAAATCACGCGGGCGGGTCTAGCACAGATCCGGAGACCCGCGCGGACTCACCGATCGATGAAAGTCCGGTACCAGAGCTCGAGCATCATCAGCGCCCAGATTTGATCGCCGCGCGGCTCGCCCTGTTGGTGCTGCTGAAGCAATCTCTCAATTGCTGCCGGCTCGAAAATGCCGCGCTCTCGCGCGCTGCGGTCGAGCAAGACATCGCGCGTCAGCGGTGCGAGGTCTTCTCGCATCCAGCGATCGACGGGAATGCCGAAGCCCCGCTTGGAT
>JABDJF010000548.1 GCA_013002645.1 Myxococcales bacterium | reverse complement strand
CTCGCCAGCGATGACGACGAACATCTGCGTCGACATGTCGCCCTCTTCCACGACAATCTGGCCTGCCTCGACTCGCGTAGTCGGAAGTGACGAGGCTAAGACCTCGAGCGTCTCCTGGCTCAATCCCCCAAAGAGACCGATGTCGGCCAGGTGTTCGGAGTTGAGCTTGGGCGTGGGTGGTCGACTCATGGTTCAAGCATACGCGAACCGGTCGTCCGAGTCATGATCGCGGCCAACTAAGGGCGCGAATCTTCGCCTAGCACCACATTGTCAATCAGGCGCGTCGATCCGAGCTGCGCCGCCACCGAGATCAACAGGCGAGTCGGGGAGGACGGCGGTGCTCCGAGAGTTTCGGGATCGGCGGCTGCGACATAATCCACGTGATCGAAGGCCGGGTGAACCGATTCCTCTGCGAGTGAACGAAGCGTATCAGGGTCCCGCTCGCCGTCTTCCCACGCATCAAACGCGTCACGAAGGCCCGAGACGATGCCGAGCGCGCGCTGGCGCTCCGAGGCGCCGAGATAACGGTTGCGGGAGGATAGGGCAAGCCCATCGGACTCACGAACGATCGGGCAGCCGACCAGCTCGATCGGCATGTCGAGATCCAGCGCCATCCGCGAGAGGATTTTCCACTGCTGGTAGTCTTTGCGGCCGAACATCGCGGTACAGCGACCGCTGAGATTGAACAGCTTGGTCACGACGGTGGTCACGCCGTCGAAATGCGAGGGGCGAAATCCACCTTCGAGCGGCTTTGCGAGCTCATGGACGGAGACCTGGGTTTGAAACCCTGTCGGGTACATTGCGCTGGGCCCGGGGGCGAAGACCAGATCGACGCCTCGTTCACGGCAGCCAGCAAGGTCGGTCTCGAAGGTCCGCGGATAGCGTTCGAGGTCTTCTCCGGGCGCGAACTGCAGAGGATTGACGAAGATCGTGACTGCAATGAAGTCAGCGCGCGCCCTGGCTTCGTCGATCAACGAGAGATGTCCACGATGCAGCGCGCCCATCGTTGGCACCAGTCCGACACGTTGCCGAGCCGCACGCGCATCTTCGCAGGCCTGCCGGAACTCGGCAGGCGCGCGCAAGACTTTGCTCATCCCTTTGGCCCGTAGCCGGGGCGAACGCGCTTCACCAGGCTGAGCCCGGATGCCGGGTCTTCGTCCTTTTTCACATTGCCGAAGCTGTACTCCTCGCTCGGAAAGACACCGTCGCGCACCTCGTCGCAGTAGCGACGGGCAGCGGCCTGCCCTTCTTCGAAGAACTCCGCGTATCGTTTGACGAACTTCGGCTTCAAGTCGGGCGTCAGTCCGAGCAGGTCGTAGCAGACCAAGACTTGGCCATCGCAATGCGGTCCTGCGCCGATCCCGATGGTCGGGATCTCGACGGCTTCGGTGATATCCTGTGCAAGGTCGCTTGGAACGCCCTCGAGCACCAGGCTGTACGCCCCCGCCTTCGCGACTGCCTTCGCGTCTGCCAACACCAGGGCGGCCGACTCTTCAGTCTTGCCTTGCACTCGAAATCCCCCCATCGCGTGCACGCTCTGGGGAGTGAGGCCCACATGCGCCATGACCGGGATGCCCGCTTGGACGATACGCTCGATCGTCGGTGCAGCGTCCACGCCGCCTTCGAGCTTGACGGCGTGCGCGCCTCCCTCCGACAAGAAGCGGCCCGCGTTCCGAAGCGCTTGCTCGGTGCTCAGCTGCCAGCTGAGGAAGGGCATGTCTCCGACGATGTGCGCCCGCTGTGTGCCCCGCGCCACCGCTCGGCAGTGGTAGATCACCTCGTCGACGGTCACCGGAAGCGTCGAGTCCAAGCCCTGCACCACCATCCCGAGCGAGTCGCCGACGAGTAGGACGTCTACGCCGGCGTCGTCGAACATGCGGGCAAAGCTGGCGTCGTACGCGGTCACCATGCTGATCCGTCTGCCCTCGCGCTTCATTTTCCGAAGCCGGGGCACCGTCACGGGCCGCTCGTCGGGGGCGTGTCCTCGGTTCATCGATCTGTTTCGTGTTGGTCGCGGCCAGGTCGATTCCCGGTCCACGCCGCTACGCCCCACAAAGATAGCACCGATTCAGAATGCGTCATCGGCCCCAAAAGGGTTGTAAAATCAGACGGCTAGCCCCTAGGCCTTCAGGAGTGCGGCGACTTTCTCGCCAAGCTCACCCTCGTCTTCGCCGAGAAGCGCCTCGGCGCGCGTGAGCATCCGCCTCGCCTCGTCATCGAGCCCCAGCGCGCGGAGAAGCCGTCCCGCTTCGTAGTGATACAGACCGTGGTTGTCGCGGTCGCTGCCCTGGCTCAACGCGCGGTACAGGTCCGCGGCACGATCCAATCGGCCGTCGTCTTCACAGAGCTTGGCCAGGGTTGTCGCCGTGGTCGGCGGAAAGTCTGTGATCTGATGTTGCGTAAAGAATTCGATGACTTGATTGAGGAAGCTGCGCGCATCTTCATGTTTTCCGGCGAGCTCCGAAGCGAGCCCGAGCTCTTCGAGCAGCCGCCAGTCCGTGCCGGAGGTTTTGCTCAGCTCGAGCGAAGTACGCAGGACGTCGAGGGCCTCTTCGCCGTGACCCTTGCCACGCAGGAACGCCCCCATGGCGAGGTAGGGGCGGTAGTCCTCCGGGAGGGCATGCACCGCGCCCTCGAAGTAGCCCATCGCCTCTTCGAAGTGCTCGGCTTCGTCGGCGAGCCGGGCGAGGGCGAGGTTCGCGGCCAGCTTCGTCTCGCCTCCTTGGTCGCGGGGCAGGGCGCCTAGAAAGCTCTCCAAGGCCGCTTTGCCGCCCTCGACGTCTTCGCTCAAGAGCCGCGCGCGCCCGACCTCGAGCCAGAGGTACCTGGGGTCTGGGGCCTGCTCGACCAGTGCGTCCAGTCGAACCCGCGCCTCGTCAAACTCTTCACTCTGCATGGCAAGGAGCGCTTCGAGCAACACATCCCCATAGCCTTCGTACTCGTCGGCCTGCGCTTCCTCCCACTGACCCATCAGCAACGCGATTCGCTCTTCGTCGGTGACCTCGGGCGGTGCGGCCTGCTCTTGCGCCTCTTTCGCCTCGAGCCCATCGAGCAAGGCTTGGGCCTGCTCCCGAAGCGACGCGTCGCTCACGACCTCCAACGCGCCTTCGAGCTCCTGCTCGGCCAACTCGATCGAGCCTTGCTCGAGATACGCCCGCGCTTCTTGGATTCGCTGCCTAGCAATCCCATCGGTGCAGCGCCGAGCTTTCTCGGCCAGCGCCTCCCCCGCGCTCTCGGGCGCGGCGGCCAGTGCCTTGTCGTATGCGAGCTTGGCCGGGCCGTAGGCGCCGTCGGCGAAAAGCGCGTCCGCCTTCTTCTCCATGGCCTCGGGGTCCGCCGAAAACATTTTCTTGAGGAAGCTCATGACTGGAACTGCTTGGACCTTCGCTTGGCGGCTTGCTTGAGCGGCCCCGGAATCCCCCGGCTTCGAGACAAAGCCTGGAGGTCGTTTCGGCGAAGATGGTTTAGAAAGGTCATCGAAATCGCGATAGGCGTCTTCGGGTTGTTGCAGAGGTGGCGCTTGATCTCGTAGCTCTTCAACCACTCGCGCTTCTTACCGATGAAACGGAGCACGTCCTCCGAGACCTCGCGGCTTTGTGCGGCGTTCTTGGCCTCGCTCTCGCCCATCGCCGGCGAGGCAATGGCCGACATCGAAACCACTCGATTCGGGTCGCGCACGAGGATCGAGCGGGCGGCGGCGTTGCCCAGAAGCGCCATTCGGATTTTTTCACCGACGCTCATGCCGCGAATCTTGGTCTGAAGCGGGACGAACTCCTCCTTGGTTTCCTCCGTCCCGTCGAATTTGTCGCGCGCGACCGCGTCTTGCTCGTCATCCTCCGCCAGTGCGCTCGAAAAGAGTTGATCCGACGGCAGCGGTGCCTCGCTTGGCTCGGGGATCAGTTGGCCCTGGACCGCCTTCTTCAGCTCGTCGAACATCGGGATGCCGGTCAGCTCCACCTCTCGCCGCGCGGCAAGCTCGATGAGCCGGTCGGCCGTCGACATTCGGGTGTTTCGGTTCTTGTAGAGCGCTTCGATGATGGCTGGAGCACCGAGGAGCCGCTGCTGGTTCACCGAGATGATCTCCGTGATTCGCTCGGGGCAGTGCGTCGCGATTTTGGCGACGGTCGCGTCGGCGACCGAGTGGTTCGACACCAGGCGGGCCAAAACCTCTTGGTCGTTCGAGAATCGGATCGCGATTTCATGAAAGACCGCGGGATGCAGGTCTTCCTCGCACGCCGGATGAAGAACATTCTCGGGCAGGCCCTCGAGCGTGTCGCCTGCCGATTTGGAGATCGTCGGGTCCGTGTCTGCGCTGAGCTGCGCAAGCAGTGTCACGAGGTCGCCGCCCTTGACCGGGACCATTCCACGTGCCGCCATCATTTTCGCGGCTCCGGGCGCCGTCGGATCCGCAAACCGGCGGAGCCGTTCGGGTACGGCGTCGAGGGGTATCGGTAGTTGGGGGATTGCCAGCATCGGACTATCGACCGGTAAACTCAGGTTCCCGCTTCTGCAAGATCGCTGCAATGCCCTCGCTGGAATCCTGCGTTTCGAGGCTGGCTGCCTGCAGACCGGCCTCTTCGAGCGCCGCCTCACGGATCTCCCACCGCAGCCCACGGCGAATCGAGCCCTTCATCTGCTGGACGGCCATCGGCGCCGACCCCGCCACCGCGCGCGCCAGCCCCATTGCGTGGGGCAGCACTTCGTCCGGCGGCACCGCGTGCGTCGCGAGCCCGATCTGAAGCGCCTCCGCTCCCCGGATCAGCTTGCCGGTGAAGAGCAGCTCGGACGCGTGTGCGACGCCGACCAGCCGGGGAAGCACGTAGCTGATGCCCAGTCCAGAATGGATGCCCAAGCGCGCGAAATTCGCACCGTATTTTGCGTCGACGTTTGCTACTCGGATGTCGGCCAGTAGGGTGAGCCCGAAACCGCCGCCCACGGTGTGTCCGTTCATGGCGGCAATCACGGGCACTTCCAGATCCAGCACCCGCAAGAAAGGCTCGTACATGGCGAACGAGGCTTCCTTGGACGGTTTGCCGAGATCGCTCCGCTGAAGGGAGGACCGAAGATCGGCCCCTGCGCTGAAGCAACGGCCTTTGCCGGTGATGACCAGGCAGCGGATCTCTCGGTCGGCGAGCGCCTCGCCGATGGCCTCGGAAAACGCATCGAGGAGCTCCGGAGTCATGGCGTTCCGCTGATCGGGGCGATTCAAGGTGATCAGCCCGACCCGGTCCGCCGCCCCATACAAGACCGCTCGCTCGCCCATGCTGAGGGCACTCTAGCCGGACCGGGGCCCTCGGCAACCGCGGATTGTTGTCCGATTTCTTGCCCGGGGGACGCTGAACGGGTTAGCGGGACTCTATGCAGGAAACCAAGGTTGTTCGGCCGTTTCCGTTTTTTCGGGCGGGCGCACGCGCGAGTCA
>JABDJF010000534.1 GCA_013002645.1 Myxococcales bacterium | reverse complement strand
GCTTCGGTCAGATCGCGTGTGTACTTCTCGAGCGCCTGGAACTTCCCCTCGGGATCGGGGTCGGTCACGCGTTGACTGCCTCGGACCTCTTGCACCGCCTCGAGCAGCGTTGCGCGGTCGACGCCCTGAGCGACGAGTGCCTTCTTCAGCTGTCCGTCGCCGTACGCGGCAAGCAGAATGTGCTCGGCCGAGGTGTACTCATCCTTGAGGGCTTCGGTTTCTTTCCAGGCTTTGTTCAGCAGGTCGCGAAGGCGTGGCGCAATCCCAGGCTCTGCGCCGCCGGCGACTTTCGGCATGCGGTCGAGCACTGCGCCCAGTGCACGGATCAGGCCCTGAAGATCGGCACCGGCCTTTTCGAGGATGGCGGGCGCCAGGCCGCCGGCCTGGGCAACGAGCTCGAGCAGCAGGTGCTCCGGGTAGACTTCGGGATTGCCACGATCGCCTGCATTTTGCTGAGCGGCAACGAGAGCTTCGCGTGTCTTCGTGGTGAGTCTGTCGAGTCGCATTTCGACTCAAGTTAAGCACGGGGAAGAGCCCGTCAATAGTTCGACAGAGGCCGGAAACGAGGCAATAAGGGTTGGGTGCGTTTGCCAACTCTCGCCGCCCTCGCCGTCCTGTTGATCTCCTCCTGCAAGAGCGAGCCCGCGCCGACCGGTTTCGAGTCGCCGAGCGCCACCATCGATTCGCTCTTCCGCGCTTACGGCGTGCAGGGCATGCCGCAAGACGAAGCGCGCCGCCGTCTTCAGGCGCACGAGCGATTCGAGCTCCTCGATTCGAAGCTCTTTCGAAGTTGCTTTTCCGATTGGCAAGGAGAGCACGATCAAGCCTTGGGGGGTTTTGTCTTCGGCCAGCTCGTTGCAGGAAAAGACGAGCTCAAAATCGAACTCGAAGGGGAGACGGCCGAGGTTCGCGCCGCCTCGGCGTCGGTCGAGCTGACACCGGTGGTTCTCATCAAACAGGATCGGGCCTGGAGGATCGACCTTCGCAAAAGCGTGCCCCCGCAAGTGCGTCAGAGCCTTTACGAGGTCTACCGTCGCGCGCGACGCGCCGAGCGCAAAGCGCGCTGAGGCTTTGAGTCAGTAGATCGTAAACGGTCTGACGTCGATCCGCTCGCCGGGTGAAGCGTTCTTCAACGCCTCTTGCAGCATCAGCAGCTCGTTCGGGTGCGGGTTGAGCGCAAGGCCGGCGGCCACGGCGCGAAGCGCGGCGTTCGTATCGCCGACCGAGGCGAAATACAGAGAATCGGTGTAGTGGCGCCAGATCAACTGGACCTCAGTGTGGGGATCGATCGGTTCGCCGATCCGTTGGTACAGGTCTCCCCACAGCGCAGCATGCTCCCGCATCGCGCCGGCCTCGTCGGTCTCGGTCGTGTCGGCTGTCAGCACGCGATGGTACAGCTGTTCTGGGACGAGCAGATCCATCAGCTCTCGAGTCGTTCTCACGTCCATCTCGACGTAGACCGGGCGAAGCGCGGCAAGGCTCTGGAGCTCGGGTGCGCTCAGCGTCCCGTCGAGAACGTAGCTTCTCAGAAGGGGCTTCAGGTCGGGCTCGTCTCGCACGTAGCGGTCGACGAGCTTTGGGTAGCTCAGTAGCGGGAGCGGGATCATGGTGACGTCAGGCCTGTTGAGCTCCTCGGCCTCACCGCCCCAGTAGCGAAAGATCGTCTGCGGATTCTGAACCAGGACGATCGAGCGGGCCGGCAGAGAGCGTCGAAGCCCATCGTCGAACACGTCCGTATCGACGAAGCTCGCGAGCGTCGAAGCATCGACCGAGCGAACCAGTTGGAAGGACGCTGCAAGTGCGAGGATCGCCCCGAGCGCGGGTGCAAGCTTCGGCCTGCCCGGAACCGCCTCGGCGAGCGCCGAGATCAGGACCCCGAGGGCGAAAGCCGTAAAGATCCCCAGCGAGGCGTACGAGACCATGAAGTAGGCAATGGCGTCGGGGTTGCCGCGAACGAAGCCCAGAGAGGCGCGCCCGAGCACGTACACCAGCCAGAGCGTCAGCCAGAAAAGCCCGAATTTACGGCACGAGCTGACACGAAGCATGAAGTACGCGCCGAGCAGCGCCACCGCGAGCGTCGCGACATGGAGGTCCCGAGCCGTTGCGATCAGAACGTCGGCCAAGGTCTCTCCGAACGGCGCCACGGCTTCCGGTGAAATGCTCTTTTGGAAGGCCTGTGCGGTGATGACCCATGCGAAGCGTCCCGGGCTCGATGGATCGCCGAGATTCAAGAACGGCTCCTGGAGCGCTCGCAGAGGCAGGTAGAGGTAGGTCATCAAACCCGCCGTTGCGAATCCGGCCGACCATGCGAAAGGTCGCCAGCCCCAGATCTTCCAGATGCCCAGAAGGAGCCAGAGCGATGGCACGATCGCGAGCAGCGCGATGAAATGATGATTGGCGAGCGCGAGGCCGAGCGCCAAGGCGGCGTGATAGAGCGGACGGACGTCGCCCTCTTCTCCTGAAATCGAAACGCAAAGCAGACGTTCCATCGCGATGCACAGGAGCGCGGCTTGGAGGGCGTACACCTCGGGTCGCACCGCCTGAAACCACCAGCCATGGCTTGCGGCAACCCACCAGGTCGCCGCAAGCGCGAGCGGAAACCGCAGCGAGGGTCGGATCGCATCGGTCACCGACAAGCTTCTCTCGAAGGAAAAAAACAAGGCCACCGCGGCGATTGCGAGTAGAACCGAGCAAATGACGGCGACCCGAAACGAGAGCGCGCCGATCGGCATTAGATTCGCCGCACCGAGAACGATCGACGCCAACGGATGGCCGGGTGGATGCGAGATGCCGAAGTCCGCCGCCGCTGCAACGAACTCGCCGCTGTCGAGCCAATGCGCAAACCCCGACGCGGTGCTCAAGTAAGCCAAGAGTGGCGGAACGCCAGCGAGAAGCCCTTTCATCCAGTTGGAACGCAAAGCCCCGCCATGATCAGCGCACAGCGCCAACCGGGTCAAATCTCCGAGCAACAAACCGCGCAAGCGGGAGGGCGGCTCGCGGCGGGCGCTGCCGCGGGTGTGGTGTGAGGGGAGTTGCAAGGCTTGGGCGGTGGTTTGGTTTGGTTACACCGCCGGTGCTTGGTGGGGTGGTTGTGGGAATTGAAGCCTGGTTTGGTTTGGTTACACCCCCCCCCCCCCCCCCCCCCC
>JABDJF010000526.1 GCA_013002645.1 Myxococcales bacterium | reverse complement strand
TCCCGACCAACCACGGCTTCGACGAGTTCCTCGGCAACCTCTACCATCTCAACGCCGAAGAAGAGCCCGAGAACGTCGACTACCCCAAGAACCCCGAGTTCAAAAAGCGTTTCGGGCCACGGGGTGTGATTCACAGCACGGCCGACGGCAAAATCGAAGACACGGGGCCTCTCACCAAGAAGCGCATGGAGACAGTCGACGACGAGACTCTCGCAGCTGCACTCGACTTCATCGAGCGCGCGCACGAGGCCGACAAGAAGTTCTTCGTTTGGTGGAACGGCACGCGGATGCACTTTCGAACGCATTTGAAGCCGGAGAGCCGCGGCAAGTCAGGACAGAATGAGTACGCCGACGGCATGCTCGAGCACGACGGGCACGTCGGGCAGCTCTTGGACAAGCTCGACGAGCTTGGCATTACGAACGACACGGTCGTGTTCTACTCGACCGACAACGGGCCGCACTACAACACCTGGCCCGACGCCGCTGCGACGCCGTTCCGTGGTGAAAAGAACACCAACTGGGAGGGCGGCTGGCGCGTTCCCGCGATGGTGCGTTGGCCGGGCAAGATTCCCGCGGCAAGCGTCTCGAACGGGATCATGCATCACATGGACTGGCTGCCTACCGTCGCCGCCATCGCGGGCGATCCCGATATCAAAGACAAGCTCCTCAAAGGGCAGCGCATCGGCAGCAAGAGCTTCAAGGTGCACCTCGATGGTTACAACCAGCTCGACGTGCTGCTCGGCAACGGACCTAGCCAACGGGCAGAGGTCTTCTACTTCTCCGATGACGGCGACCTGACCGCCCTACGCTACAACGACTGGAAAGTGGTCTTCGCGGAGCAGCGAGTTATGGGAACTTTGCAGGTCTGGGCGGAGCCCTTCATCAGGCTTCGAATTCCTAAGCTCTTCAACCTTCGGCGCGACCCCTACGAGCGAGCCGACATCACCTCGAACACCTACTACGACTGGTACATCGATCGCGCGTTCGCGCTGTACGGCGCGCAAGCGATCGTCGGGCGCTTCCTCGCGACGTTCAAGGACTTCCCGCCGCGACAGAAGCCGGCAAGCTTCACGATCGACCAAATACTGGAAGAGCTCCAGACCCCGACGAACAACTGAGCCGCTCGGGCGAGGCGACCGACGGCGAGCTCCGTTGCACGGCCGGTCATGGCTCCTTCAGCCCCGGAATCCCGGGGAGCGCGCGATCGGGTGACTCGATGAGGGACGAAAGAGACGTTCGGACGTGCCTTCGCGCGTCGGTCATGACGTCGGTCAACGTCAGCTTGTTGTCCTTGAACCGCGCACTGCCTCTGACGTTCGTGAAAACCTGCTTTCTGTACTTCAGTTGCTTCAGGTCCAAGAAGAGGCCCACATCCAGCTTGAACGGGAAATCTTCATCCGAGAGCTCGTTCATGTCGACGAGCTTGGATGTCAGCTTCAAATCTCCGGTGATCGTTTCATCGTCCCCCAAGAGCGCATCCAAAATCACGTCGAACGGGGAAAGCGACCCGGTGGCTGCAAAATCGCTTCGGCCGTACGTTGCATGAAACATGCGCACTTCTGTCTTTTTGGGCGCGAATGATACTGCAACCGCGCTGATCTGCAGGGGCGGGGCGTCACTGGGGCGGACTACGATGCCGCTTGCCGCGATGCCCCCTGTGAGCCGCTCGACGTGGTCACCCTTAACGCTGAAGTCGAGCCTCACGGTCGCCGACCCTTGCAGGTCTTCGACGTCTGGGATCGGGTATGCCTGCGCAATCTCGGCCATGTTCAAGCTGCCGTCGACGACGAGCGCGATGCCGGGCCGGGAGAGGGGTGTCGCCATCGCGAGCCGTCCTGAGACTTGGCTCTGCCCCGCCCGCGCCGCATAGGTCGGGATGTCGATCCGCATTTTGTCGAGGTTGCCACCCGGGTGCTTCACCTTGGCATCGAGCGCGATCTCGGTCAGCGGAAGGGCGAGGTCAGGGTGCTGGAGCGTTCCGTTGCGGACGAAGAGCTGCGCCGAGAACGAAGGAACGTCTTCGTCGTTGGGGCCCAGCCGTCCCTTGATCTTCGCGCCTAAGGAGTACGTGCCCTTCGCTCGGATCCCTGCGAAATCCCCTGCGTGGGCGTAGGGAATCGCCGATACCAGCGCGCGGAGCGATTGCCCTTTGCCCGATGCGAGCTCGAGGTCCAGCCCGACTGCATCAT
>JABDJF010000667.1 GCA_013002645.1 Myxococcales bacterium | reverse complement strand
TCCCACTTGGCGCGGGCCATCGCGCGCATGTCCTGGACCGAGTCCATCTCGTCGACAATCTCGAGGCCGATCAGCGTTTCGAGGACGTCCTCCATCGTCACCACGCCATCGACGCCACCGTACTCATCGACGACGACGGCGATGTGCTCTCGGTGGTCGAGGAGCTTTTCGAAGAGCGTTGGCAGCGGAAGGGTATCGGGAACCATCAGAGCCTCTCGGGCAAAGCGACGAATCGGGATGTCCAGCTCGTCGCGCGCTGCGCGGAGAAAGAGCTGATCTTTCAAGATGTATCCGGTCATTTCGTCGGAGGTCTTTTTCCAAATCGGGATTCGAGAGAAAATCATCGAGCCACGCTCGACGATCGCATCCCGAACGGTCGTGTTTTCTTCCAGCGAAAACATCACGGTGCGGGGCGTCATGATGTCTCTGGTCCGCAGGGAGCCGAAGTGAAACAAATTGCGAAGTATTCTCATCTCCGACTTGTCGAAGACGCCCTGCTCCCCGCCGACGCGCGCCAGGGCCGCGAATTCTTCACGCGATAATTTCTCAGTGCCGCGCCGTCGTTTGAGAAAGCCCGTCAGCTTTTCGGAAAGCCAGACCAGCGGAAGCAGGACCAGGATCAGAGGCGGCAAGACGGCCGACATGAAGCCAGCCAACCGTCGCCAGTACATCGCGCCAAGGGTCTTGGGAATGATCTCCGCGAGGAACAAGATGAGCAGGGTCAACACGGCCGACGTGATCGCCAAGACCTCGGAACCCCAAAGGCGTTGCGCTACGGCGCCGACCCCCGCCGCACCGACGGTGTTCGCCGTAGTGTTGAGCGTCAGAATCGCAGCGAGCGGCCGGTCGACCTGGGACTTGAGCGCGCGCAGCCTCCTGCCGACCTTGGGCCGATCTTGTTCGAGCTTTGCGAGGTGCGACGGAGTGACGCTGAGGAGCGCCGCCTCGAGAATCGAGCAGAGGAATGAAACGCTGAGCGCGATCCCCGCATAAACGAAGAGCAGAGTCATCCGGAGGCCCGGTTTGGCCTCAGGTCCTCGTCACCGCGGCGCCTGAATGGGCCGTGGTGACGGAGCTCGCTGATCTGCTGCTGTACCGAGAACGCTTCTCGCGGAAGGAAATCAGCGACGGCCTGCTGCAGCACCGGGTTGCGAATCCAGTGCCCGCTGTGGATGGGAACAGGCATCAAACCACGCCTCAGCTTGTGTGTTCCCTGGGCTCCGGCTTCGAAGCGGCGCATCTGATGGTGGATCGCGTGCTCGATGAGACGATAGTAGCAGAGCTCGAAGTGAAGCATGTCGTGGCGCTGGGTCGCGCCCCAGTACCGTCCGTAGAGGTGGCCTCCCTTTGCGAAATTGATCGATGCGGCGACGACGCGGCCGTCATCTTTGGCGGCGAACACGAGCGGGGAACCATCGAGCCGGGATGGCGCGAGCTCGAAGAACGCGGGCGTCAGATAGGGATGAGAGCCCTTGCGGCCGCAGGTCGCGCGATAGAGGCGCTCGAGGACCAGCCAATCTTTGACGCCGAGCTGATCACCGCGAAGCTCCTCGATCTGCAGCTTGGCCTCTGCTGCAACGCGACGCTCTTTTCGTAGCTTCTTCCGCATCGAAGAGCGGAAGTTGCCGACGAAGTCTTCGAAATCGTCGTATCCCTCGTTCCGCCAGTGAAACTGAAACGAGAGCCGGCTCATCAGTCGACCGTCGCGCGCGACCCAGCCCTGCTCTTCAGGGCTCAAAAAAAGAAGATGGATCGACGATGCCCGTGCAGCGTCGGCCACCTCGTAACAGCCATCGATCAGGCGGCGGACGACCTCGGCCGGATCTTCGTTCGCCGCGAAGAGGAAGCGCCGCCCGGTCACGGGCGTCACCGGCACCATGGAGACCAGTTTGGGGTAGTAACCGAGCCCCAGTCGGGAAGCCGCATCGGCCCAGCCCCAGTCGAAGATGTACTCGCCGTAGCTGTGCGTCTTCAAATAGAGCGGCAGCGCCCCCACGAGTCGCTTGCCGCGCCAGGCGGTGACGTGCGTCGGTTCCCAGCCCGAGCCTCGCCCAACGGACCCGCTTTCTTCGAGGAGCGACAGAAATGCATGTTCGACGAAGGGGTCGTCCTGCCCGACCAATTGATCCCAGGCGTGCGCGTCTATCGACGACAGCGACGACGAGATTCGTATGTCGATCGACTCACGCAAGCGGATGAGAGAGTCTGCACCGCAAGAGCGGCTAGATCCAGCCGCGGTAGCGCGTTGGGCCCTGCTTCCCGCGAATTCGGTTGATCAAGCTCTTTGCGATGGCGTAGCAGCGAAAGAACCCCGCTACTTGGAGGCGCTGGAAGCGGCTGAGTGGAGCATCGGCGCAGACCCATTTGGGATCGAAGCTTCCGCCATCGATGAAATCGACGCGCGCTCGCTTGGTGCACGTCGCGGCGGTGCCGAGCGGCAATCTCGGACCGAGGACCACCGCGTCGAGCGCCTCGCCGTCCTCTGCCAGGGTGCCCGGTACGT
>JABDJF010000482.1 GCA_013002645.1 Myxococcales bacterium | reverse complement strand
GCGTGATGCGAGGCCTTGACTCCGTAGTACGGTACGGACCGTAGATTGCAGGCACGAATGGGACATCGATATGGAAGCCGTAATTCCAACGGGCGTGCCGCGTAGGTGGGAGGAGATCTAATGTCAGGCGATTCATCACCACCCGCGACCACCGTCTGCCCACAGTGTGGAGTCACCGGACGCAAAGTCCGGCTCATCACGCTCCAGGCATTGCTCACCAAAGAAGCGCGGGAGCGACTCACCGATTCGGAGAGCTATCAATTCTGCAAGTCCCAGACTTGCGAGGTTGTGTACTTCGGCAAACGCGAGCCTACGCTGTACCACCGTCCCGACGTGCGCGTCTCCGTCTTCCAGAAATCGACCGAGCCCTCACGTCTGGTTTGCTACTGCTTCGAGCACAAAGTCAGTGACATCGAGGACGAGGTCCGGCGCACGGGCGCGTCATTCATCCCCGACGCGATCGGAGAGCAGTGCAAGGCGGGCCTCGACCGTTGCGAGGAAATGAACCCGCAGGGCTCATGCTGTCTTGGAAATGTCCGGCAGGTGATGAAGCAAGCGCAGGCCTCCCTCGGGGTTGATGCCGCTGCGGGCGCCAGCTCCGAGGCCACGGCATTGCCGGACTGCTGTGCGGCGCCGGAAAGCTCCGCAGAGGAAGGATCTGCCCAAGCGATGCCGCGCGAGCACAATGTCGGCATGTGGTCCGCAGGCGGTGCTCTTACTGCCGGGGTCCTTTCGTCGGCCTGTTGCTGGCTGCCGCTTGCGTTGATCGGTGTCGGCGTGTCGGCGGCGGGTGTCGCGGGATTCTTCGAAGCCTACCGCATTCATCTTCTCGTGGTCACCGCGCTGCTGCTCGGCACCGGATTCTATTTTGTGTACGTCCGAAAGCCCAAGTGCGCGCCTGGCGAAGCCTGCGCGGTTCCGAACCCCAAGCTCCAACGGTTCAACAAGATCATGCTCTGGACCGCCACTGTTTTCGTGCTCGGCTTTGGTGCGTTCCCGAACTACGTGGGCTATCTGCTCGGCGGTGCGGAGACGAGTGTCTCGGCGCTGAGCACGCAGGTCACGCGCACCTATACGATCACCGGAATGACCTGCGAGGGCTGCTCCACACACGTCAAGGAGGCCGTCGAGGAGATCCCGGGGGTCACCTCAGCCGAAGTCTCGTACGAAAAGGAGACGCTGCGCGTTCATTTGGACCCCGACGCCCGAGCGACGGATGCGCAAATCATCACCGCGGTCGAAGCGCTTGGTTACCGCGCCACCCGCAAAGAAGGCGCGAGCTGAGCATGGCATCCGAGGAGCCCTTTGACCTGGTCGTGATCGGCGCCGGCACCGGAGCCACCAGCGTGGCCCGTGCCTGTGGCGGAGCGGGCTGGAAGGTCGCAATCGTCGATTCGCTGCCCTACGGCGGCACTTGCGCGCTTCGTGGCTGCGATCCCAAAAAGATGCTTGTCGGCGCCACCGAGGCCGTCGATTGGTCGCGACGCATGAACGGCCGAGGCGTTCGCGCAAGCGATCTCGGGATCGACTGGGCGGACCTCATGGCGTTCAAGCGCACGTTCACGGACGTCATGCCCGGCCGAGTCGAGGGCGGGCTCGACAAGGCAGGCGTCGTGACCCTCCACGGCACCGCGCGTTTCGTCTCCCCCAACGTGGTCCGAGCCGGTGACCGCGAGTTGCGAGCGAAGTACGTACACATCGCAACCGGAGCACGGCCCGCAACGCTTGGAATCCCCGGGGAAGGTCTCCTGACGACCAGCACGGACTTCTTGAACCTCAAATCACTCCCCGACCGAATCGCGTTCGTGGGCGGTGGCTTCATCTCTTTCGAGTTTGCTCATATCGCACGCCGCGCCGGCGCATCCGAGGTCACGATCTTTCACCGCGGCGAGCGCCCGCTGCCCGCCTTTGATCCAGACCTGGTCGGCTTATTGGTAGAACGAACGCGCGAGCTCGGCATCGACGTTCGTTTTCCCGCTTGCGTGGATGGAGTTACCGCACGGGGCTCTGCGCTTTGCGTTGACGTGAGCACTCCGACAGGCACCGAGTCGCTCGAATGCGATGCCGTCGTGCACGGCGCAGGCCGCGTTCCGAACCTCGACGAGCTCCAGCTCGATGTCGCCAACGTCGAACATGGACCTCGTGGCATCAAGGTGAGCAAGTCCATGCGAAGCGTCTCCAACCCCGCGGTCTTTTCGGCCGGCGATTGCGCCGATACGGCTGCTCCGAATCTGACCCCGGTGTCGGCGTACGAGGCCCGAGTCGCCTTCAAGAATCTTCTCGCAGGCGAAGATGCGCGCCAAGTCGACTACCCCGCGATCCCGAGCATGGTGTTCACGGTCCCGCCGGTGGGTCGGGTGGGCCTTCTAGAGG
>JABDJF010000480.1 GCA_013002645.1 Myxococcales bacterium | reverse complement strand
GGTCCGAACCGCCCCGATCAGCTTGGTGCGCCACTTGGAAGCGCCGCTCACGGTGAGCGCGTGCACGGTTCCGTCGACCGCCGGGAAGTACACCTCACCGCTGGCCGAATCGACCGCAGGCTTCGCCTCGATCTGTGCTCCAGCATCGTAGAAGAACAACCGGCGTCCGCTCAACTCGAAGGCAAACATGTTTCCTTCGCTCGTCCCGATGAAGACGCGCTTTCGTTCCACGTCGAATTCGGCGGAGCTCAACTCGACGGGCAGGAAGCGGGCTTCCCATCGATCGGTGAGTTGTTTGGACCAGCGGACGTTGAAGCCGCCTTCGCCTGGACGCTCGTACGTGCTCCCTTGCTGCATCCAACCGAAGTTATCGGCATTGGATGCGGGCGTCCCGGCGGCGCCACAGCCAGGAACCGCGGGCAGCGAAACGGCGACGGCAAGGGCGATAGCGAAGCGGATGCGCATCGATTGCAAGGTTACTCTTGGGGCGGCTGTCGCTGGAGCATCTCGTTCATTTGACGGATGATCTCTTCCGTCTGGCGCGGGTCGCTGCCGGCGGCGGGCGCGAGGCTCGGGTCGATCAGAGCCAGTCGCGCCTCCGCCTGCTCCTGCGTGTAGGGCAGAGCCGGAGCGTCGGACTCCTTGAGCTCGTTCAAGACCCAGTCGAACTTGGTCTTGGCTTCATCGAGCTTGCCTTGCTCGACGAGGATTCTCCCTTGATGGTATCCGGCGATCGGCGCGATGCTCCGGTTGACCGCCCGCAGCGCCTCGAGCTGCTCGAGCGCCTCGCCGTAAGCGCTCTCCGCTTCGAACGAGTAGCTGAGTCCTTCGAGGGCGGCCCAGCGAATGGTCTCGTCTTCGCTGGCCTCGAGCGCCGCCTGGTAGGCGGCCCGGGCCGACTCAAACTCGCCCTGCGCGTAGAGCGCCTTACCCTGCCCGATTCGCGCCCAGGCCGCCGCAGCGGTCTTCGCGTGCGAGTCGGCAACGTTTGCGTAGGCCGTCGAGAGGTCCGCCGGCTCGTCGGCGTCTCCCTCGAGCACGGCCGCGAGCGCTTCGCCGGCCTTCGCGTTCTGACCGTGTGTGAAGGTCGCCCAGCCGATCCCGACAGCGGCCACCAGGAGCACCCCACCGGCCATCATCCCGAGCGGCTTCAGGTTGTCCGCCAGCCAGTCCTTGGCAACGACCGCCTGCGCGATCGCCTTCTCTTCGACGAGCTCGGCGTCCCGGCCGCGCTGAGCCGCTTTTCGAGCTGCTTTTGCGGCCTGCTGTGCGGCGAGCCGCTGGCCCGCAGTAAGCGGCGCTTGATCTTCGTTTTCGGCAGGGTCTTGGGCCAAGGCTTCCTCCAAAAGACCGGGAAAACCCGGCAAATCGCGTCGGCACTATACACGCGGCCCTTCCCCAGTCAACGCAGCCTCGCGCTGGACGCAACCGCCGTGCTAGAGCGCTCGCTGTGCGTCGCCTGCTGTGGATCGTTGGAAGCCTTGCCGCGTTGCTCACGGTGCTTCCGTCGACCGCCCAGGCGTACGAGGACCAAGCCACGCTTGGCCTCGCGGTCGGATACGCGGGGATTCCCGGGAGCGACACGGTTCCGCGCAACGGCGTCGACGTCGCGTTGAGCGCAGGAGGAGGCTTCGGCGACGCCTGGAGCATCCAAGGGCTTCTCAGCTATGGCGTCTTTCCGAATGCCCGCGCGCTGCACCTCGGCACCGTCGGCCTCGAAACCGTCTACGCGCTCGACATCGTGCGTTTCGTCCCGCTGATCGGAGCAGGCGTCGACGGGCTATTGACCGTCCGCGACCGTCGGACGCGCGGAGACTTCGCCCTGCACTTCTTGGTCGGCTTCGACTTCCTGATCAATTCGCGATGGCTCGTCGGCGCGGACGTGCGTGGCTACTGGGTCACCACCCATGCGCAGAGCCCGCTCGACCCTTTTCTCATCACGGCGGCGGCTCGCGTCGGCGTGCGCTTCGACCTCCGCTGACTCGACCTGGAGTTCAGGGTCATAGGGGCGCTGCCAGATGCGCAGCGGCTCGATCGACGCGATGGCGCTGCACGCCAGCGCCACGACGACGCAGGCTGCCGCCCGAATCGATGCCGTACGCGTTCCCATGGTCACGGCCTTCCATCGGCCGATCGTCAGAACGGTTGCGCGACTCAGGCGTTCGGCCGGTCGAGCTCGAAGCCGTCGTGAAGAACGGCCACGGCCCGGTCGGCGTGGTCTGCTGCGATCAGGCAGGAGGTCTTGATCTCGCTGGTGCTAATCGCCTGGATGTTGATGTCGTTGTCGGCCAGCAAGCGAAACATCCGGGCCGCGATGCCCGCGTGATTGCGCATCCCGACGCCAACGATCGACACCTTAGCCACAGCGTCGTCGCGAACCACGCCTTCGGCATCGACGTTTGCGACGAGCTCCTTCGCGATGCTTTCGGCGCGATCGGCATCCTCGCGGCTGACGGTGAAGGTCAGGTCGGTGTGACCGGCCTTCGAGACGTTCTGGATGATCATGTCGACCGAGATGCTCGCCTCGGCCAGAGGCTCGAACACGCTCGCGACGACTCCCGGATGATCCGGCAGCGCTCTCACGGTCAGCTTCACGGTCTTTTTGTCCGCCGCCACACCGGCGACGATGACTTTTTCGAGCAGGTGTTCTTCGTCGGTCACGATCGTTCCCTCCTCTTTCGAGAAACTCGAACGCACGTGAAGCGGCATGCGATGCTTCATCGCCAGCTCCACCGCGCGTATCTGTAGGACCTTGGCCCCTTGAGAGGAGAGCTCGAGCATCTCCTCGTAGCTGATGCATTTGAGTTTGCGCGCATCCGGACAGATGCCGGGGTCCGTCGTATAGACGCCGTCCACGTCGGTACAGATTTCGCACACGTCGGCTTTGACGGCTGCGGCAATAGCGACCGCCGAAGTATCGGATCCGCCCCGTCCTAGCGTCGTGATGTTGCCGTAGGCATCGGTGCCCTGAAAACCCGCGACGACCAAGACATTGCCCGTCTGGAGTGAAGAGCGGAGCCCGGTTCCATCGATCGAGCGGATGCGGGCTTTGCGATGGACGTTGTCGGTCAAGATGCGAGCCTGGTGGCCGAGCAGCGAGCGCGCCGCCACGCCCAGCTCGTTGAGTTGAATCGCCAGCAAGGCCGCGCTCACCTGTTCGCCGCTCGAAACGAGCACATCCATCTCGCGCTCGGCCGGCCCTCTGGAAATCTCCCAACCCAGCGAGAGGAGCCTGTCGGTTTCGCCCGCCATCGCGCTCACCACGACGATGACCTGGTGGCCGCCGCGGTAGGTCTCGGCGACGCGCTCCGCGACCCTGCGGATCCGGTCGAGCGAGCCGACGCTCGTGCCACCATATTTCTGTACGACCAGGCTCATTGGGCGCCGAAGGATAGCCGCGACTTTGGGGCGGGCAAACCGCACCGCGCGAACCGCATTTCCGTGGTATTTACCGGACGATGGGAAGAGTTGCATGGGTCGCCTTACTCGCAGTCACCGCCTGGAGTCAGGGCCCGGGCCATGCGCGCGCCGATCAGCCGGAGTCCGAGGCGCGGGCGGAGGAACGGCTCGAGATGGTGAGCAAGCAGATCGAGGCGCGCGGCGTTGGTGAACCGGCCGTGCTGGAGGCGATGCGCACGGTGCCCCGGCATCGCTTCGTGCCCGAGTCGCAAGTCGCGGCCGCCTACCAGGACCGGCCCCTTCCCATCGGAAGTGGGCAAACCATCAGCCAGCCCTACATCGTTGCGCTGATGACCGAGCTGGCCGGCGTCAAGCCCGGAGACAAGGTGCTCGAAGTTGGGACTGGGTCCGGCTATCAGGCCGCGGTTCTCGTGCAGATGGGCGTGAAGCTCTTCTCGATCGAAATCATCGCGGCGCTTGCCAAACGCGCGAAGGCGACCCTGAGCGAGCTCGGCTACACGAAGAACGTCGAAGTGCGTCGCGGTGACGGGTACGTCGGCTGGCCGGAACAAGCGCCGTTCGACGCGATCCTCGTGACCGCCGCGCCGCCCAAGATCCCAAAGCCGCTCAAAGAACAGCTGAAGGTCGGCGGACGCCTGATCATTCCTGTCGGGAAGCGCTATCAGAGCCTGTTGAAGGTAACGCGCACCGAGAATGGATATCGCGGCGAGTCGGTGATTCCAGTGAGGTTCGTGCCGATGACGGGAGAGGCGCAGGAGCACTGACCCCGTAAAGCGACTTCGTCGCCACGGGGCGGGGTGGCGGGGCCGGTGGCCGGATTCGGAATCGGGGTGCGTGTGGGGGGCGCGCTCGTCTGTAATCCCGCTCACAAACTGCCTGGGTCGCTGAAAAAACCTCGATCGGAGTTGCAGTGACCTGTGGTACCGTCGGCGCCCCCCCGTAGGAGGCCCGATGCCGAGATGGATTCGTATGCGCTGGCTCGTTTGCTGGCTATTTGGCGCCCTGGCGTTCGCAGGCTGCGCCGCGGACACGAGCAG
>JABDJF010000398.1 GCA_013002645.1 Myxococcales bacterium | reverse complement strand
TTTTCGATGCACAGCTCGTACATCTCATCGAGATGATCGTCCATGAAGCTCGCGACCTCTTCCGCGCTCAGCTGGGCTTCGCCGCCGTCGGCTGTCGCGTCGCCGACCTCCACCGGGCGCGCCATCGCTTTCTCGTAAGAAGTCATCTTGATGTCGCGGCGCTCGCGCCGCTTTTCGGAGGTATCTGTCTCGTCGCCGAGCTCGGCGGCTCCGCCTACATTCACCGCCACGGCTTCGCCGGCGACTCCCGTGTCCGGCTCGACGCTCACCTCTTCGGCGATGTCGGCACCCGCGCTGGTGACCGTGGTGCTGCTCGGAGATTGCACGGAGCCACAGGCCGCGCAGATCGAAATGCCGCTGCCGAGAAGGATTACTCGAATTTCAGTCCAACCCACTGAGCACGCAGCATACACAGCCAACGAGGTCGGTTGCAACGGGAACACGGCGGCCTTTTCCCGCCGGAGAAGATCCAAATGGCTCCGATCATGCTAGCGAGGCAACTCGACGCCGGGCATCCGGTCTGCCACGAATTCGGCGATTGCGGTGCGCGCCGAGGCGCCAGCCTCGTCGTCGGAGGTATCTTCGAACAGCGCGATCACCCGGGCGGCTTTCTCGTTGCCTGTGAGCGTTTGGTCTTCGTGAATGCGAAGGAGACGGACGCGCAGCTTCCGGATCGCCGCGAGGGTTTGCTTGGCTTGCCAGCGTTCGAAAAGCTCCTGGCGAAACGTCTCCGTGCCCTCGAGGAACCAGTTCTTTTCGACGCGGTACGGGTCTTCGCCACGCCGTCGCATGATGGCGTCAGTGATGTCGAAACGGACGGTGACGCCCTGACTGTATCCATCGTCAAAGGTGACCGAGCCGTCTTGCTCGACGACGGCCTTGAATGCGTGACCCTGGTAGTGATGGGTGCCATCTCGGTGCCGACGCAGCTTTGGGGGGTCACGGACCGAGAGGTACCGCTTTTTGCCAACGCCTTCGAAGTAGTTCCTTGGCCCGGCATCGGTGGCTCGAGTCTCCTCTCGCGCGGCGTCTGACGTTTCGCCGGGCGCGCCTTGTTGGGAGACGATGAAGGAGCGCGCCGCGGAGCTCGGATCGAGCGCGAGCAGCAGCTCGGATTCGGCTGGCGCGGCCGAGCTGTCCGTGCGCTTCGGGGGTACAGGTTCGCCAGCTTCGAGGGTCCGGCGTGAACGCCGCGAGGCGACTGCCGGCACTTGGACAGCGGAGGCCTCGACGGCTCGGGGCTCTGCGGCCGGCGGCTCTGGGGGCGCGATCGGCGGCGGCGGCTCTGCGACCGTGAAGTTGATATCTACCGCGTTCGAATCCCAAGCGGCCCCTGTGCGCGACTCGACGCCCACAGCCCAGAGTGCGAGGAGGTGCGCGGCCAACGAGGCGACGAAGACCGCAAGCCATCGTCCTGATCGTTCTCGTCCAGCCTGGGACACTACGCGCCTCTCGACACAGGCAGGACCAGCTGCGGGTCATCCGCTCGGCGACGCCTCCGTCTTCATGAGTCAACGACGGTACCACCGACGGAGGCCTGGGCAAGCGGGGGCGAGGATCCCATCGTAGACGGCGCGAACGCGTGCTAGGGCTGCAGCAGGAAAAAGACATGCGATTCGTGAAAGAAAGCGTAATCAACGCGAGCGCCGAAAGGGTGTTCGCATTCCACGAAGCACCCGATGCATTCGAACGGCTGCAGCCTCCTTGGCAGACGACGAGAATCGTCCAGCCGCCGACGTCACTCGAGGTGGGGACGCAGGTGATCTTGCAGGTCAAGGTCGGGCCGCTGTGGCAGACCATCGTCGCCGAGCACGTGGCGTACGAGCCTGGAAAGATGTTTGCCGACCGCATGGTGAAGGGGCCGTTTGCCAACTGGCTGCACAAGCACATCGTGACGCCGCGGGGAGACGATCAATGTGTGTTGACCGATGACATCGAATACGACCTGCCGCTGGGTCTTCTAGGGCGCACCTTTGGAGGCGGCTTTGCCCGGCGAAACCTCGAACGCATGTTCGACTTTCGACACCAGGCCACGCGCGAAGCCTGCGAGTAGTGGAAGCCCTGAGCTCCCAGGCAACTCGCGCGGGACTCGCGCCGCGCCAAGCGGGGGGTCTATCCGTTGCGCTTCTGGCACTGATCCTGTCGTGGGGCGGCGCTGCGTTCGCGCAGGCAGCCGCCTCCGAAGTCGATCAGATCCAAGCTTTGCTTCGCCGGTCATCCGAGGCGCTGGCCGATGTCGACGACTACCGAGGGACGCTGGTGAAGCGGGAGCGGTTTGGTGACGAGCTCATCGCGCAAACCATGGAATTCAAGTTCGCACGGCCGTTCAAGGTGTACCTCAAGTATGTCGAGCCGTACCCGGGACGAGAAATCATTTACATCCGTGGCGCCAACAGGAACAAGGTCCGCGCGCACAAGGGCTCGGTCCCCGATATTCCAGTCAGTCTCCGTCCATTCGGACGCATCTGCATGCAGGGCAACCATCACCCGATCACGTCGTTCGGCCTCAAGAACATGCTTCGAGTCGCCGCCCGCAGCATACGCACAGCGATCGTGCGTGGGGACTCATCGGTCCATCTATCCGACGGCGGCATGGTCCTCGGCGATCCGACCTGGCGCATCGCCATTGCGACCACGACCAGCGGGCGCCAAGTGACGGTGCGGGGCTCTGAGAACCTCTGGGCGCTCGCCATGCGAGTCGGGCAAGACATGTACGTGATCCTGCACCACAACGACGACGTCCGTTCCCCCCGGGACGTCCGACCCGGACAGAAGGTGTTCGTGCCTCGGTACTATGGGAGTCGGGGAGAGTTCTACTTCAGCAAGCGCACTCAGCTGATGATCAAGGCCGTGACCTGGGACCACCGTGGGAAGCTCTACGAGAGCTATGAGCTCGAGGGGATCGAGCTGAACCCCGGCCTGGAAGATCGCGATTTCGACTACCGCAACGAGGAGTACGGCTTCGTGTCACGCTGATCGTAAGCGCATGCGTCCCCTCTGCAGCAAGACGAAAGATTTACGTACGTAGCGGTAAAAATTACGTATGGAGCGCGCTCCATATCGGCCACACATTAATTGTGCGTGGGGGCCTTGGAATCGAGGCCACACGCGTAGCAGGAAGGGAGGGCACGCCATGCTTTCTATCTATCAAGGCTATGCTGTGAGCGAGAGCCTGCTCGAAGAGGTGGCGCGAACGCAATGGATGGTGGACCCGGTTCTGCTTTGCTACAGCGTTTGCGCACTCGTTGCGTTCTTCGTCTGCACCGTTGCCTACCTCCTGGTGGGTCGGCACGGGGGGCGGCCCGAGCGCCGAGCTCGAAGGCAACCCAGTCGTCATGCCGCGATGCAGCCGCGTGCGCACGGGGCTAGTTGACTAGATCCAGAACCGCACGAAAGCGAATCGTGTTTTCCATGACCTTGGCAAAGGCTTCGTTGGCGGCTTCCAGCGGGAAATGTTCGATTTGAGGCCGCACGCCGGCAAACGCGGCGAAGCTCATCGTGTCCTCGCTGTCGACTGCGGTTCCGCTCGGCCAGCCGTGGATTTGTTTCCCCGACAGCATCGCGAAGGCGTTGACGGAGATCGGGTCGGGCGCAGCGGCCACGAGCATGAGCTTGCCGCGGCCGTGAAGGCCATTGAGAATGCCCTCGATGGCGGCGCCGTTTGGGGCCGTGGCTAGAATCACGTTGGCTCCGCCGAGCCTCTGGAGCTCCGCGACTTCGTCGGCCGACTTTGAATCGATGTATTCGTGCGCCCCCAAGTCGCGCGCGAGTTGCTCTTTGTCCTTGCCGCGAGAGACGGCGACGGTGCGAAAGCCCATTCGATTCGCAAACTGAATCGCGAGGTGACCAAGCCCGCCGACGCCTTGCACGGCAACCAGGTCACCGGGGCGAGCGCCACTGTTGCGGAGCGCGTTGTACGTCGTGATGCCCGCGCAAAGCAAAGGGGCGGCTTCGGCAGGACTGAGCTCGTCGGGCACCCGGGCGGCGGCCTCCCATGGACAGACC
>JABDJF010000386.1 GCA_013002645.1 Myxococcales bacterium | reverse complement strand
GCTTCGTCTTCACCATGAATTTGATGACCAGACCATACTCGGTGAACTTGTCGACCCCGAGCATCTCGGGGTCTCCGATCACCTTGCCCTCCCAGGCCGGATCTTGGCCGAGCTCTTTGGCGATCTGAACCAGCGCATCCATCACACGGTCGACGTCTTCGTCGTAGGCAACTGGAACCTCGATGACCGGACGCCCCCAGGCGTAGGTTCGATTGGTGACGTGGTCGATGTTGCCGTTAGGCATGAAGTGCACGCGGCCCTCGAGGTCGCGGAGCACGGTCACGCGCATGTTGACCGACTCGACCGTCCCGGTGACCGTGCCGATCGTGATCAAGTCGCCGAGCTGGTACTGATCCTCGGCGAGAATCAGAAAGCCCGAGAAGTAATCCCGCATCAGGTCCTGCGCGCCAAATGCAATCGCCACGCCGAGGATCGCCGCGCCCCCGAGAACCGTCTTGAGGTCGACCCCCGCTTCTTGCAGCACCAGCAGGACCGCAAACACGACGATCAAAACGCGCGAGACGGAGCGAAAGCTGAACGCTAAGGTGTCGGCTCGTCCGGTGCCCGTGCTGCGAGACCCCCGCCGGCGTCGAACCAAAGTCCTGGCGATTCGGCGCGCGCTGAGCTGGACGAACGACAGCAACAAGAACGCGGCAAGCAAAACGAGCAGGATGCGGGGGCCGCGCTCCCGTGCCCAATGCTGGATGTTCTTCGGGTGAATCGGGCTCTCGAGCCACTTCGCACGCCGGCGGGCGTCGACGGCTTCCTCCTGCTTCGCGTCGACCGCCGCCGTCACGCTGAGCTCCGCTTCGTCGAGATGAGCAAGCCGTTCGACAAGCGTCGCGATGTACGCCGCGCGACCTTTGCTACTCTCGTTGCGCTCCTCGATGACTCGAGCGATCTCTCGGAGGCCGCGCTCGCGGCGCTCTATCTTCTCGGCCGCGGCGCCGGATTCGCGATATTTCTCCAGTCGTTCCGTGAAGATTGTGACAACGCGTTCGAGGTTCTCGATTTCCTTCGTCTCGTTCTCCGCGAGCCCCTCCTCGAACTCGAGCTGCCTTGTGAGCGCGCGTTTTCGCTCGACGAACTCAGCAAGCTCGATCTTGGACTTTTCGACTTCCCCTTCCTTGCGCGCGAGCACTCGTTGAGCCTGGAGCTGCGCTGATGTCATCGCGGAGGAGCTCTGCGCTCGCTTCGGCGTCGGAGGCGGTTCCGCACTGGGAATCGGCACGGGCAAGCGCGGAGACACCGGCTTCGCTGCTTCTGGCGAGGCAGCCGTCGGTTCGGGCCGGGTTTTCTCGGGTAGGGCGACCTCGATCTCGCCCGTGAGCAGGCCGAGGGCGCGTTGCTCCTTCGAGATTTTCTTCTCCAACGCCTCAAGCTGCTGACGGATGGCTTTCTCGCCCTTGAGCGCAAGGTCCGTTTGGACATCGTAGAGAGACCAGTCTTCCTGTAGCTCCTGAAGCTTGGCCCGGACGGCGGCGATCTCTTCGGGGTCGGAGTCGGGGTTAGCCTCCAGAGCCGCCAGCCGTTGGCTCGTCTCGTCGCGCTCCTCGGCGACCCCTCCCATCCCCGCAGCCAAGCGCTCGAACCATCGGGTCCGGGAGCCGAGCTCGCTTCGAAGCCAGCGCAGGTGTTCGCTGTCGAGCTCGATGACCTGTCGAATGCGCACGACGCGTGTGGCATCGGACGCGCTTTCAGACGACGGCTCGCCGACCGTCGCCGCCTCCGCCGCGTCGCGACGCGGCTCGTCTTGCGCGAGGGCCCGACTCGAAAGCAAGCAAAGCGCGAGCAGCGTGAGCCAGGTCTTCGTGAAGCTCGGTTTCATTTCAGATCGCATCATACCTCAGGCTACAGCCGCTCGAGCGCCTGTTGCGGAGAGAGGGTGAGTTTCCATGGCGCGAGGACGCTTGGTTCATCGACCGCGGCGCGCCATTCGCACAGAAAGCGTTCGCGAGGCCACATCGTCGCCCCAAAACGCGCCAGATGCTCGGTATGCACCTGACAATCGACGATGCGAAAGCCCCACATGGCGAGATGGCCGAGCAGCGTCGCGAAGGCGACCTTCGAGGCGTCGGGCTCCGTGGCGAACATCGACTCGCCGGCAAACGTTCGCCCGAGCGCCACGCCGTACAGCCCACCGACCAGCTCGCCATCGCGCCAGGCTTCGATGCTGTGTGCGTACCCGAGCTCGTGAAGCCCGAGATAGCCGCCGCGAAGCTCTGGGGTGATCCAGGTGCCTTGCTGGTGGGGACGCCGCATCGCCGCACAAGCGTCGATCACCTGGTCAAAGGCCAGGTCCGCCGTCACGCGGAGCTCTTCCTTTCGGATGACCTTGCGCAAGGAACGGGGGACGTGAGCTCTGCGGGGCGACAGGGCGAATCTGGGATCGGGCGAAAACCAGAGCAAGGGGTAGCCGCGCGCGGGCCAAGGGAAGATGCCATTGCGGTAGGCGACGAGCAGCCGGTCCGGAGATACATCTCCGCCCACCGCGACGATGCCTTCCTCGTTGGCGTCCTCCGGTGGAGGAAAGGCGAGCTCCTTGTCGAGAAGATACACAGGCATCAGCGGACACCGAAGCCTAGCGCAAGCTCGGTACGCATGGAGGCGACTGGCCGCTAGGCTTCGCCCGCGGGCGCATTGGTGTCGTGAAAGCTGAGCACGATGTCGCCGTCCTTGGCCTCAGCCATCGCCATGCCGCCTTCCTTCAGGCTGCCGAAAACCATCGCTTCGGCGAGAGGCTTCTTGAGCTTCTGTTCGACGAGGCGGGCCATGGGCCGGGCGCCCATCTGCGGGTCGTAGCCGTGGTCCGCCAGCCAGTCTCGCGCCAAATCGCTCAGCTCCAGCCGTACCTGCTTTTCGCTGAGCATTTCGCTTAGCAGCGCGACTTCCTTGTCGACCACCTTTCGGATGACCTCTTTGCGAAGCCCGCTGAAGTACACCACCGCGTCGAGGCGGTTTCGGAACTCGGGGGTGAAGATGCGTTCCATCGCCTGCTTCGCGCGCCCCGTTGCAAAGTCCTTTGGTTCGTCGCCGCTCGCAAAGCCCACCACCTTCTCGGTCGCTTCGAACGCGCCGGCGTTCGTGGTCATGACGAGCACGATGTTGCGGAAGTCGGCCTCGCGCCCGTTGTTGTCCGTGAGCTTGGCGTGATCCATCACCTGCAGGAGGATGTTGAAGAGCTCTCCGTGCGCCTTCTCGATTTCGTCGAGAATCAGCACCGCATGCGGGTGCTTGCGAACCGCGTCCGTGAGCAAGCCGCCCTGGTCGAATCCGACGTACCCCGGGGGAGCACCGATCAGTCGCGAGACGGAATGCCGCTCGCTGTACTCGCTCATGTCGAAACGAAGGAGCTCGACGCCCATGACGCGCGCAAGCTGGCGGGCAAGCTCGGTCTTGCCGACGCCCGTGGGCCCCGCGAACAGAAAGGACCCAATGGGCTTGTTGTCCGCCCGAAGCCCGGCGCGCGCCAAGGTAATCGCGCTGACGACTTTGTCGATCGCGTCGTCTTGGCCGAAGATCACCTTTCGAAGCTCGGGGGCGAGCTCCCGGAGCTGGTCGCGCTCTTTCGCGCTCACAGACTCGACCGGCACGCGGGCCATCTTGCTGACGACCCGCTCGATCTCGGTGACCGTAATCCGATGGGTGCGCTCGTTTTCGGGACGCATCCGTTCGAGCGAGCCGGCCTCGTCGATCACGTCGATGGCTTTGTCCGGCAAGAAGCGCTCGACGATGTGCTTTTGGGCGAGCTGCGCGGCCGCTTCGATCGCCTCGTCGTCGTACTTCACGTCGTGGTGCTCTTCGTAGTAAGAGCGCAGGCCTTTGAGAATCTCGATGGTGTCTTCGACCGTGGGCTCGTGGACCTCGATCTTCTGGAAGCGCCGAGCGAGAGCGCGGTCACGCTCCAGGTGCTTGAAGTCGGTGTAGGTCGTCGAGCCGAGGCACCGGAGCTTGCCGGACGCCAGCGCCGGCTTGAGAATGTTCGACGCATCCATCGAGCTGCCGGTCGTTGCGCCCGCTCCCACGATCGTGTGAATCTCATCGATGAAGAGGATCGCGTTGTCGATCTCCTCAAGCCGCTTCATGACCGCCTTGAGACGCTCCTCGAACTGCCCGCGAAACTTCGTGCCGGCGAGCAACGCGCCCATGTCGAGCGAGAAGATCTTCGCGTCGCCTAGAATGTCGGGCACGCTCCCTTCGTGGATGCGCCGCGCGAGGCCCTCTGCGATGGCGGTCTTGCCGACGCCAGGCTCCCCGACGAATACGGGGTTGTTTTTCCGGCGCCTGCACAGCACCTGAACGGTTCGGTCGAGCTCCGCGTCGCGACCGATCAAGGGGTCGATGCGCCCCTCGGCGGCTTCCGCAATCAAGTCCGTGGCGAAGGCCTCGAGTGGGTCGCGGCCCGGGGCGGCGCCCTCTTCATCGTCTTCGAAATCGGCGTCGGTGTAGCCTTCGCTTTCGCCGGGGACGATGTCCGTCCCCACGCCGTGTGAAATGTAGCGCTTGAGGTCGAGCGGAGTGACCCCGGACTCCTCGAGCACGAAAGCCGCGAATGATTCGTCCTCTTTGAGAACCTGGACGAGCACATTGCTTCCGTCGATGGTCTTCATCTCCGAAGAGATGGCGTGGATGGCAGCACGCTGCAGGACGCGCTCGACGGCCAGGGTTTGCCGAGGCTCGACCGTGACGTTCTCGGGCACGCGCGACAGACGGTCCTGCATGAACTCCTCGAGCTTGCTCCGCAGCCGTCGAAGATCGGCTCCACAGGCACGCAGTGCCTTCGAGGCGTTTGGATCCTCGGTGAGCGCCAAGAGCAGGTGCTCGAGCGTCACGTATTCGTGGCGCATCAATCCTGCACGGTCGAATGCCTTCCGAAGCGTCTCCTGAAGCTCTTTGTCGATCACGGGGCCGGCCATGGTTACTCGTCTTCCTCCTCTTCGGGCTCCATCGTCAGGCGGAGCGGAAACTCGTGCTCCTGCGCCAATCGCTCCACCCGCTGGATTTTGGACTCCGCAACTTCCCGAGTGAACACCCCGGCCACGCCGACGCCATTGTTGTGGACGTGAAGCATGATGCGGATTGCGGCTTGCTCTCCGAGGTGAAACACGGTGTGCAGAACGTGAACGACAAACTCCCTGGTGGTGTAATCATCATTGTGTAGAAGGACGCGAAAGAGCCGCGGGCGTTTGAGCTTTTTCTGAGGTTTAACCTCGGTGATGGTCCCGGC
>JABDJF010000385.1 GCA_013002645.1 Myxococcales bacterium | reverse complement strand
CCGCTGGCTTCGCAGGCCATGCCGAGCTCGTAGTGCAAACCCACCGACTCGGCCGCCGTCATCTCCGGGCTTTCGAGACCCGATTGGAACGCTTCGATCGCATCGCGGGGTTGGCCCTCTTCCATGTAGATCAGTCCGATCATCGTCCAGCAAAGACAGCGGCGCCGTGGATCGGACATGGCTACTTGGAATTCACGGCGCGCGTCCCCGTGCAGGCCCATCTCTTTGTAGGCGATGCCGAGGTCGAAGTGTGGGTCGCTGTCGTCCTCGTCTACCTGCTCGGCAACGCCGGCCTTGAACTGTTCGAAGACGGTCTCGACGTCAATCATTTCGGAGCCGTCGTCGAGCGGTGCGATCTCCGCGACTTCGGCGAGCTCTTCAGCCAGCTTCTCCGCGAAGTCGAAGCCCTCATCGCCCGGTTCCAACTCCTCGTATCCGAGCTCCATCTCGGGAGCCTCCGATGTCGACGGAGGCGCTGCCGATGGATGAACTATCGGCTGAGCGACGGCTGAAACGCCGGAAGAAGCCGCCGCGAGCGTGTCGATCTCGCGCGCTTTGTCCAGCACCAGTGGATGGTCAGGAAGCGTCAGTTGAAGCTCGCTCACAATCGCGCGCGCCTGCGAAAACAAGCCGTCGACGAGATACGAATCGGCGAGCTCCAGCGTCTGCTCCATCAGGCCCGGGGCGAGCGCACTGGTGGCCGGAGCGACCTGGGTGCTCAAGAGCGGAAGCGCCAGGAACTCCGAATAGCTCATCGGAGTGGTGTTTCGCATCGGGATCACACGCCCACCGCTTGGCGCGCGCGGTGCCGACGGCACCGAAGGATAGGAGCCCCCCAGGCCGGTCGGCTCCTGGGAAAGCGCCGGCAACGAACCCGTCACGGTGCTCCCTTCTTCGATGTCCTCGTCGACGTACAGAATGCCCGAGGTACCGGTCAAGCTCGAAGCGTCACTGAGGCCGGTCGCGTCGCTCAGGCCCGACACGGCGCTCAGGCTGATCGACCTGCCGCTCAGCTGCGAACCGCCGTTGCTCAGCTCTGCCGCCGAGAGTGAGGCGGACCGGCTCGACGGCTGACGCGCCGGCTCCGAAGGAATGAAATGTTGGCTCGACACCGAAGCTGTCTTTTGGAACGCGGCGTGTGCCTCTTTGTCGTTTGGATTCAGTTGGAGGATGCGGTGCAATGCGCTCATGCGCTCTTGCGGCCGATGCGCCTCGCGGTGAATGCGCGCGATTTCGCGATAGACGCTGATGGCTTTGTCGGTCTGCGACAGCATCAGGAAGGCCTCTGCGAGCAGCGAAAGGGTCGATACGTCACGCGGGTCGGCCTTGAAGCAAATTTGCAGCTTTGCGAGCGCGCGCTTGGGATCGCGACGTTCGATGTAGGTCTCGGCGAGCTCCCTTGCGACCTGGACATCGTTGCTGCGGTGATAAAGAAGCCGCTCGGCGACTTTGAGATAGTCCTCGAGTCGGCCTTGTTCTTTCAACAACAGTGCGCCCTGCTCGAACTCCTGTGCGGCGTCTTGGGTCCGCCCGGCTCGGGAGAGGGCCTCCGCGTACTTGATGCGAACCGGGATGTGCTCGGGATCGATCTCGACGATCTTGCCCAGCATCACCAAGGCTTGTTCGGCATCCCCCGCGCGCATGAAGGCGTTCGATGCGTCTTCAAACACACTCATGGCATCGCTCACCAATTGGAGCTGCTCGTACATTTCGCCGAGCCGGACCTGCGCGTCGAGTCGCGACGGGTCGAGCTTCATAATCTGCTTGTAGACCGCGATGGCTTTCAGAAAAAAA
The DNA here is from genome assembly GCA_013002645.1 of Myxococcales bacterium. Taxonomy (GTDB): domain Bacteria; phylum Myxococcota_A; class Polyangia; order Polyangiales; family Houyiibacteriaceae; genus SG8-38. The sequence goes on along the minus strand of JABDJF010000385.1, from coordinate 1,799 downwards.
CCTTGCGCCGCGTAGTGGGTCGCGACGATCTCATACGTCTCGATCGCGGTGCCGCGATTGCCGGCACGCACGTGCAGGTCCCCGATCTTCAACAAGGATCGAACGTCGCGCTTGTCCGCGGCCACCAGCTTTTGATACTGGGCAATTGCCTTGTCGTACTGGCCGCGCGACTGGTACTTCCGCGCCGCGTCCAAGACCTTATTCCTGTTGATAGCCAAAGCCCCTGCTAAGCCCCCGTGCGTTCAGTACACCCACACAAGTCTACTAATGCCGCACGGGGGCGGTCAACATGCGCTCCGTATGCAGCTCATTCAAGAATTTGGTGGAGATCCGGCCTTCTTCGAACGCGGGGTGCTCCAGAATCCTCTGGTGAAGTGGAATGTTGGTCCGAATGCCTCCGATGAGCGTCTCGCTGAGCGCTCGCCGCATCTTTGCGATGGCCTGCACACGTGTCGGTGCATGTACGATGAGCTTTGCGACCAAAGGGTCATAGTGCGGTGGGACGCGCCCGCCACCGTAGACCCCGCTATCGACTCGCACGCCGGTTCCCCCGGCCATGTGAAGCTCGGTGATGATGCCCGGCGACGGTGCGAAGGTGTCGGGGTCTTCGGCATTGATTCGGCATTCGATCGCATGTCCTCGAGGGGTGAGTGGTTCAGCCGGGAGGTCCAAAGGCCGACCGTCAGCGATGCGAATCTGCTCGTTGATTAGGTCGATGCCCATGACGAGCTCGGTCACCGGATGCTCGACCTGGATTCGCGGGTTCATCTCGAGGAATGTCAGCTCGCCGCGTTCGTCGAGTAGAAACTCGAGCGTCCCTGCGGACAGGTAGCCGGCCTCGGCCATCGCTCGGCGGACGGTGGCCGACATGTCCCTGCGCATCTCATCGGTCAGCGCCACGCTAGGCGCCTCTTCGAGGATCTTTTGATGGCGCCGCTGAATCGAACACTCGCGCTCGCCCAAGACATGGATGTTGCCCTGTTGATCCCCGAGGATCTGAAACTCGATGTGCCTCGGCCGCTCCAGGAACTTCTCGAAGTAAAGTGCGTCGTTTCCAAACGCAGCCCTCGATTCTGCGCGAGCGGTTTCAAACACCGCGCGCAGCTCTTCTTTCGAGTGCACCACATGCATTCCGCGGCCGCCACCGCCGCCCGAAGCTTTCAGGAGCACCGGAAAGCCTAGCCCCTCGGCCTTTCGAACTGCATCTTCGATGTCTTCGACGAGCTCAGTCCCATCGAGCGTTGGGAGCCCGAGCGACTTGGCCATGGCCCGCGCGCTCACCTTATCGCCCCAAAGACGCATCTGTTCGGGTAGCGGCCCGATGAACGCGAGGCCGCATTGTGCGCAGGTTTCGGCAAATTCTGGGTTCTCCGACAGGAACCCGTACCCCGGATGAACAGCGTCGGCGCCCGTGATCTCAGCGGCCGCGATGATCGCCGGGATGTGCAGATAGCTTCGGCTAGGGTCGGCGGGACCTATGCAGATGGCTTCGTCCGCAAGCCGGGTGTGCAATGCCTCCGTGTCGATTTCGCTGTGGACGGCGACGGTGCGCAGGCCGAGCTCGCGGCAGGTACGGATCACCCGAAGCGCGATCTCTCCACGATTCGCGATGAGGACTTTCTCAAACACCGCCTAGCCGATTTCGATTCGAAAGAGCCGGTCGCCGTATTCCACGGGCTTGCCGTTTTCGACGAGGACTTCGACGATGGTGCCGGCTGCCTCGGCCTCGATTTCGTTCATGAGCTTCATGGCTTCGACGATGCAAATCACTTGCCCTTGCACGACCGAATCACCGACAT
>JABDJF010000381.1 GCA_013002645.1 Myxococcales bacterium | reverse complement strand
GCAGCAGGCCAACGGCCACTCCTGCGCCGACCGGAAAGGCCATCGCGCGCAGCAGCTTGGACCCGGTGGCTTTGCGCCAGGCGACCAGGGGCCCGAGCCCCGCCAAGAACAGGAGGACGATGCCTAGAGGGACCATCCACTTGTTGTAGAAGCCCGGACCAACGGTGACCTCTTCGCCCCGCACCCATTGGCTGAGCAATGGGAAGGTGGTCGCGATCAGCACGAAGACCATCATCCCGAGGAGCACCCAGTTGTTCAGCAGGAACGCGAACTCACGGCTGACCAACGACTCAATTTCGTTGTCGGCCTTGAGCTTCGGAAGGCGCCAAATCATCAGCGCCGCAATCGCGATGAGCAGGAACGCCATGTACCAAACGAAGTACTGCCCGATGTCCGAGCGGGCGAAAGAGTGCACGCTCGCGATCAGCCCCGACCGAGTCAAAAAGGTGCCGAAAATCGTGAGGAAGAACGTCAGGAACAAGAGGAAGACGTTCCAGACCTTCATCATCTGCCGACGTTCTTGAATCAGCACGGAGTGCAGATAGGCCGTGCCGACGAGCCAGGGCATGAACGAGGCGTTCTCTACCGGGTCCCAGGCCCAGTATCCGCCCCAGCCGAGCTCTTCATAGGACAAGAGGCAGCCGAGCAGGAGGCCAATCGAAAGGAAGGTCCAGGCGATCATCGACCAAAGGCGCGCCGCGCGGACCCACTCGTTGCCGAGGCGACCGGTGACCATGGCGGCAACCAGAATCGCAAACGGCACCGACCAGCCGACGAAGCCCATGTAGAGGACGGGCGGATGAATCGCCATCCAGTAGTTCTGGAGGAGCGGATTGAGACCCTCGCCGTCTCCCGGTGTCGTTCGGATGTAGGTGGCGAACGGGTTCGCAGCGAAGAGCATCAAGATCGCAAAGAAGATCAAGATGCTCATCAGGGTGGCGATGACCCAAGGTTGAAGCTCGGTGTAGCGGCCGCGGAGCCAGCGGACGGCGAAGAAGGTGTAGCCCGAAAGAAGGAACGACCACCAGAGGAGGGAGCCGTCCTGGCCCCCCCACAGGGACGTGATCAAATACCACCAAGGCATCGAGCGATCGCTATAGCGGGCTACGTATCGAATCCGGAAATCGTGGACCTGAAACGCGTACGCCAGCACCAGAATCGCAACGAGCAAGAGCGCGCAGGTTGCATAGGTGCCCCAGCGCGCCGATGGCAAGAGGTGAGGACGACCCTGGCCGGCCCCCATCGCCACGGCCATCGTGTACGACGCGCTGACGAGAATCAGGCACAGCACCAACGTGCCGAAGAAAGGAATATCGAGTGCCGCCATATCGAGTCAGCCCCCGACGCCGGGCGGCTGTTGATCATACATAGGGGCTCGGGCGATTGGGGCAAGCGCAATCAAAAGCCCCGCGCGGCGCGAGGCCGGGCGGGGCTCCAGTGGATGGGTTCAAACGCGCTCAGTCGCCTTCTTCAAACTCGGCATCGATGACGTCATCGTCGCCCTTGCCGGCCTCCTCGGCGCCGGCCCCCTCGCTCGTCGCCCCTTCGGGAGCGGCGGCTGCCGCGTAGGCGACCTCGGCGATCTCCTTCATCGCAGCCTCGAGCGCCTCGGATTGGCTAGCCATGGCCGCGGCATCGTTGGCTTCGATCGCATCACGCAGCGATTTCACCTTGCCCTCGACCTCGGCGACCTTCTCGGCGGGGAGCTTGTCTTTGACCTCGGCGAGAGCCTTCTCGACACCGTAGGCCAGCTGATCGGCCTTGTTGCGCGCCTCGACCTGCTCACGGCGCTTGCGGTCCTCGTCTTCGTGCGATGCCGCATCCTCCACCATCTTGTCGATCTCGTCGTCGGACAGACCGCTATTGGAGGTGATCGTGACCTTCTGATCCTTGCCGGTCGCCTCGTCTTTTGCCGTCACCGACAGAATGCCGTTGGCGTCGATGTCGAAGATGACCTTGATCTTCGGGATGCCGCGCGGGGCAGGCATGATGCCCTCGAGGTGGAATCGACCCAGAGTTCGGTTGTTCGTCGCCTCGGCGCGCTCGCCTTGGAGGACGTGAATTTCGACCTTGGTCTGACTGTCCTCCGCCGTGGAGAACACTTCTTCTTTGCGAGTCGGAATCGTCGTGTTCCGCGGAATGAGCGCGGTCATGACTCCGCCGAGAGTTTCGACGCCGAGGCTGAGCGGCGTGACGTCGAGCAAGACCATGTCCTGCACGTCGCCCGAGAGCACGCCTGCTTGAACGGCGGCGCCGAGCGCGACGACCTCATCGGGGTTCACGCCCTTGTGAGGCTCCTTGCCGAAGAACTTGCTCACGGTCTCCTGCACGACCGGGATCCGAGTCGAGCCGCCGACCAGGACGATCTCTGAGATGTCCGCGGCGGTCTTTCCGGCGTCGGAAAGCGCCTTCTTGCAGGGCTCGAGGGTGCGTTGCACCAAATCGTCGATCATCGACTCGAGCTTGGCGCGGGTGAGCCGGATGTTGAGATGCTTTGGGCCAGCCGCGTCGGCTGTGAGGAACGGAAGGTTGACGGTGGTTTCAAGCTTCGTGCTGAGCTCGATCTTCGCCTTTTCTGCCGCGTCCTTGAGGCGCTGCAGGACCATCTTGTCTTTGCCGACATCGATGCCGGTGTCCTTTTTGAACTCGGACACGAGGTACTCGATGATGCGCTGGTCGATATCGTCACCGCCGAGGTGCGTGTCTCCGTTCGTGCTCACGACGTCGACGACCTTGTCGCCGACCTCCAGGATCGACACGTCGAAAGTACCGCCGCCGAAGTCGTAGACCGCGATGAGATGATCTTGGGTCTTATCTAGCCCGTAGGCCAAGGCAGCAGCCGTCGGCTCGTTGACGATTCGCTTCACATCGAGGCCGGCGATCTTGCCCGCATCCTTGGTGGCCTGGCGCTGTGAGTCGTTGAAATATGCCGGGACCGTGATCACCGCTTCGGTGACGGGCTCTCCGAGGAAGTTCTCCGCGGCCTTCTTCAGCTTGCGGAGCACCTGCGCGGATACCTCGGGCGGCGAGAGCTTCTTCCCACGGACCTCGAAGCCAGCGTCACCATTCTCACGCTGGATGACGTGGTAGGGCATACGCGTCGCGTCGTCGCCGAGCTCGTCGAAGCGGCGGCCCATGAAACGCTTCGTCGAGTACACGGTGCCCTCGGGGTTGGTGATGGACTGCCGCTTGGCGATCTGGCCGACGAGGACCTCGCCCTGGTCGTCCCATGCCACCACCGACGGTGTAATCCGGTCACCCTCCTCATTGACGATGACCTTCGGGTCCTTGCCCTCCATCACCGCGACGACAGAGTTGGTCGTCCCGAGGTCGATGCCGATAATCTTTCCCATGCTTTCCTGTCTCCTTTTCGCCTCCGAGCTCTCGTCGGAGTTGCGCCAACCTAACCACCCGCGGGTGGGCGTCAAGGTCCTCGAGGGGCGGAAATCAGGTTCAAAGGCCGCGGTTTGATCCCGGCTGAATCCCCCGGATCAGCCCTGGAGGGTGTTCCTCAACCGAGTTGCGTCCTTGGCTTCGGCGAGCACGATCAACGAGTCCCCCGCTTGGAGCATGTGCTCACCCCCCGGGTTGTAGACGTAGTCCCCGTCCGCGCGGTGCACCGCCACGACGAGGGCCCCGGCCTCCCGAATGTCGGTTTCCGCCAGACGTTGGCCTACGAGGGGACTCTCGGCCGGCACGTCAACCGCTGCGAGGCCGACACTGATGCCGCCACCAAACTGAACGATGCGGTCGAGGAACGCTACGGTCTTCGGGCTCACCATTTCGCTGAAGAGCCGGACTCCGCCGATGTAATTGGGCGCGACGACTGCGTCGGCGCCTGCCCGCCTCAGCTTGCGTTCGGTGGACGGCTCGATCGACTTGGCAACGATTCGAGCGGTCGGATTCAGGGCGCGGGCGCTGATGGTCACGAAAAGATTGGACTTGTCGTCGTTGAGAGCCGAGATCACGCCACGAGCTCGTTCGACGCCAGCCAGGTCGAGAACATGATCGTCGGTCGCATCGCCGCAGACGAAGAGAAGCTCGTCCCCGAACTCCTCGTTGAGCTCGGCAATCCTCTCGCGGTCCGCGTCGACGACCAAGAAAGGAACGCCGACGGCGCGGAGCTCGGACGCGATATGCCAGCCCGTCGTCCCGATGCCGCAGAGGATGACGTGCTCGCTCAGTGTTCCTATTGCCCGGTCCATACTCCTGCGCTTCAAAATCCCCTGTAAGTCACCTTCTACAATCAAAGCGGTGAGACTCGAAATGAAATAAAGCAAGGTGCCGCTGCCAACAATGATGAGGCTGATGGTCACCAGCCGCGCTTCGGGGATCTCGTTCATGCCCTCGAGCGTTTCGGCGAATCCGACCGTCGAGAGGGTGATGACGGTCATATAGAAGCAATCGAACCAGGACCAGCGGCCCGCGCCCACGATGTGATATCCGGCGGCTGCCATGAGAATGACGGCGGCGAGAACGCCTGCCGCCGACATCAAACGCCCGTAGGCACCCCGTCTCGACCTGATGAACAGCAGCTTCACTGGGCCGTAGTTGGCTCGATGCGACGATCCAAGTCAACCCTTGACCATCGGGACGGGGAGCGGCACAACCGGCCGCGGTGAATTCCTCCGAAGACGCGCGGCGAGCCGGTCGCGGCCTGGTGTCGATCGCTGGCGCGAAGGGCTACTTCATCGTCACCGGCTATGCGGTCCAGCTCCTACTGCCGAGGATCTTCGGCGAGGCCAAGGAGTTCGGGCTTTACTCGGCGACGATGAGCGGTGTCTCGATTCTCACGAATGTGCTGATCGTCGCGACGATCCAATCGGTTTCGAAATTCGTGAGTGAGGATGAGAGCCGTGCGGAGGTGACCCTTCGACAAGGGCTCCGCATCCAGGCCCTGGTCGGTGGCACCCTCGCCTTGGCCCTCTTTGCATTCGCGCCCGCGATTGCAAAGCTCTTGTTGGACGGTCAGCTGACCCGGCTGGTGCGAATCGCATCCGTGGTCGTGTTTGCTTACGCGCTTTACGCCGCGGTCGTGGGCAGCCTCAACGGCAGGCACTGGTTTGCGAAGCAAGCGCGCCTGGACGTGACCTTCTCGACGCTCCGTGTCGTCGGCATCTTGGGCGGAGCGGCGCTGGGATTCGGAGCCATGGGGGCCGTTGCCGGGTTCGCAACGGCCGCGGCCACCATCGTGTCGATAAGCTTGATCTGGATCGGCTTTGGAAAGGCCGGGGTGCCCGGCGAGAAGATCCGACGGCGTCGCTGGATCGGCTTCATGGCGCCAATTTGGACCTACCAGATTTGCCTCAACGGCATCCTGATGATCGACCTGCAGGTCCTCAAGCGAACCGCAACGGAGATCGCGTTCGCAAGCGCGGTGACCGGCCAGGCCGCGGTCGACCTAGCCAACCAGTACGTCGGGTATTACCGCGCTGCTCAGACCTTTGCTTTCGTGCCCTACCAGTTGATCATCTCGATGACTTTCATCGTGTTTCCGATGATCAGCAGGGCGACGAGCATCGGCAATCGAGAGGCGGCGCGGTCGACGATTCAGCATGCAATGCGCTTTTCGTTGCTGCTGCTCTTGCTCGTGGCCGCGCCGACGTCGGGCGCCGCCGAGGGGGTGATGCGGCTCGCGTATCCGGCGGAGTACCTAGCGGGGGCGCCGGCACTCTCGATTTTGGTGTTCGGCGTGGTGGCGTTCGCGCTATTTGCTGTCGCAGCCACGGCGATCAGTGGAGCGGGAAAGCCATCGGTGGCCGCCATGATCGCGGGCGTTTCGCTCCTCGTGGTCGTGGTCGCGAACCGTGTGCTGATCATGCAGGCGGGCCTAGGCGATCAGACGCTTCAGGCGGCGGCCACGGGGACCGCGATCGGAATGGTGGTCGCCCTTCTCCTGTCGGCCTGGGTGATCCGTCGTTCGTTCGGCGTTTTCATTCCGGTGTTCACCTGGGCTCGAGCCTCGGTCGCCTCGGTCGCGGGGTACGCGGCTGCGGCAGCCGTTCCCCACGATTCGCCACTTATCGCTCTTCTGGCGCTCGGCGCTGGATTTCTGAGTGCGCTCGCCGTTCTCGTCGTCACCCGCGAGTTGACGCGAGATGATTGGTACGCCGTTCGTCGGATCGTTCGGCGAGACTAGCCTTCGCGCCGGTAGTGACCGCTTCGCCCGCCTTGCTTCTCCAGCAGAACGACTTCTTCGATCGCCATGCCTCGATCGATCGCCTTGAGCATGTCGTAAAGCGTGAGCGCTGCGACCGTCGCAGCGGTGAGTGCCTCCATCTCGACGCCAGTGCGATCGGCACAGCGGACCGACGTCTCGATGACGAAGCGTTCTTCATCACCGGCTGGCTCGAATGCGACGTGGCAACCGGTGATCGCGAGCGGATGACAGAGTGGGATCAGCTCGGCGGTTCGTTTGGCTGCTTGGATCCCAGCAATACGCGCCGTTGCAAGCGCGTCGCCCTTCGGCACCTCGCCGGATAGCAGCACGCGCCGGGTTTCCGGCTTCATTCGAAGCGTCGCCCGAGCACGCGCCTCGCGAACACTCTCGTCCTTCTCGCCCACGTCGACCATGCGGGCCTGACCATCGCGATCCAAATGTGTGAGGTCGTCTTCTCTGCTCATCACTCGGGGTGCGGCGCGTCGTAGTTGGGGCGCGGGGGGATGGTAGCCGTCCCGGCCATGCGCGCAATCAGCTCGACCCTCGAATGCACACCGAGCTTGGAGAAAATACGTTTGAGGTACGTGTTGACGGTCGACACGGTCAACCCGGTCTCCGCGGCGATCTCTCGAGTGCTCGCACCCCCGACCAGAAGGGAAACGACATCGCGCTCGCGTGGCGTGAGTGGCGCGCGCCGCAAGGTTTGCTCGACTGCCTCTCCCGGCCTTCGACTTCCTTCACCCGTGAGACGTTCCGCGTAGTCGATTCCTCGTGCGAAGAGGCGGGAAGCCCATTTCAGGAGCTCGAGCTGGTTTCCATCGGGTGCGTCGCCCACGATTTCTAGATGAAGTGTGCCGACGAACGCTCGACCTTGCCGTAGCGGCAGGGATAGCGTCGGGTCCGTGCTGGTCAGGGTGTCCTCGCTGCTCAGAGGGTCTGCGTCGGGACGCTCCAGCAGAAATGAATGGGCCCCAACCAACCCGGCGATCAGCGTGGCGCCCCGGTGGGGATAGGTCCGCACCGGGTCGAGCTCCGTTAGGCGCTCGACGATCTCCATCAGCCTTTCGCTCGATGTCACTGCCCGGTCCTCGATTGGTGATTCCTACAAATCAGGGTCGAAAACTTCATTAATGTCAACCCTTGGCATCCCAGGTGAACGATGAGCGGGCGATCGCGTCGAGCGCGAAGCTAGAAATCAGCTCTTCAGCCGAAATAGGCGCTGATGTCGGGGTCAGCCCGAGCGAGCAGGCAAGCTGGCCGATGACCTGTGCCGCGGAGCGACCCGCCTCTCGAAGTGATGAAATTGAGACGGCGCCGTGCCGGGATGCGAGACGGTTCCCTTCGGAATCGAGGACCAAGCCGACGTGCGCAAAACGAGGCAGCGGATGGCCGAGGGCTCGGTAGAGCGCGATCTGACGGGGTGTCGACGAGAGCAAGTCCTCCCCGCGGATCACTTCGCTGATCCTGGACTCCGCATCGTCGACCACGACCGCGAGCTGATACGCCCAAATCCCATCGGCGCGCCTCAAGACGAAGTCCCCCCCAGAATGGCCTTCGGGAAACGACCCGCACAAGGCGTCTTCAAAGCCGGGCGACGGAGCGTCAAAACGAAACCGAAGCGCAGGCACCCGACCTGGATGCGTGACGCCGTTCCGACAGGTCCCGGGGTAGCGCAGCCCTTCATCGCCGTGGGGTGCGCTGGCAACCCGTGCGATCTCTTTGCGTGAGCAGGTGCAAGGGTACACAAGCCCCGCGGCCTGTAGTGCCGCGAGCGCCCGCTCATACGATTCATCGTGGTCCGACTGGAAGTACGGACCCTCGTCCCAGTCCAAGCCGAGCCACTCGTGATCGCGGCAGATTTGATCGGCCGCACCCGTAACCACCCTCGGGCGATCGATGTCTTCGATCCGCATGACGATTTCTCCGCCCTGCCTTCGCGCCCGGAGCCAGGTCACCAGGGCAGTGCGCGCGTGGCCCGGGTGCATCTCGCCGGTTGGCGAAGGCGCAAAGCGCGTCCGATAGGGCGAAGCCACACCATGCTTTATCCGACTTGCGCCGGGACGGCTATGCGGTGCATCTTCCGGCGGTGCGGGGACGAACCGATGTGTGCGGCTGCTTTCCGACGGGGCGCCACTACCCCGGCATTGCCGACCTGATCGCGGACGCGATCAAAAACGTCGAGGGCCTCTGCAAAGAGTTCGAGCCAGGGGCCTCCTGGGCGGACATTCCGATTACCGTCATCGACTTCGAGACGACCGGTCGAGACTCGGCGACCGATCGGGTCATCGAGGTCGGGCTGGTCACCTTTGAAAAAGGCAAGGTCAGCACAAAAGAGAGCTGGTTGGTCAACCCCGGGATCCCGGTGCCCGAAGAGTCCCGCGCGGTACACGGCATCACGGACGAAGAGCTCGAGGGGGCGCCCGACTTCGGCACGGTGATGCCACGGCTTCTGGAGCTCCTACAAGGTAGGCTGCCCGTGGCTTACAACGCGTCCTTTGATCGCGGGTTCTTGCTGGCGGAGATCGCACGCGTCTCACCAGAGGGAATGACACCCGGCGACATGCCTCCTGCAGCCCGCGAGGACGTCGTCTGGCTGGACCCGCTCGTCTGGGCGCGAGAGATTCTCAAAGAGCTCAAGAGCCGGCGACTGGGTGACGTGGCGAAGCACCTGAGCGTTCCGCTCGAGCAAGCTCACCGCGCGGCGGGCGACGCCGAGGCGACCGGAAAGGTGCTGCTTGCCTTGGCGCCGCAGCTGCCGCGGGTCTACGGGGAGCTCGTGCGTCTCCAGAAACGCTACGCAGCGTTCCAGGACGCCGAGCTCGCAGCGTGGAAACGCTTTCGTTGAGCCCCAAAGTCACCAAGGCGCGCTTGATTTGGGTGCCGTTTGCCTTGATGGCGATCGGCAGTTGGGCACCGGTGATCGGCATGTGGCTCAACGGGATCGAATGGTCCGGGGCCGCTGGGCGCGCCGTCTCGTTTTGGTACACGGTCCCCGCGCTGGTGACGATTCTGCTGGTTCAGGGCCCCTGGTTGAAGCAGCCCATCCTCAAGCCACTGGGGATCCGGTTTTCCGTCAATCGATGGTGGGGCATCGCCTGGCTGCTACCGGTCGCGATCCTCTTCATAGGCATGCTCGTCACCTGGGCAGCAGGCTTCGATCCAGTGCTGACGGTCGAACAGCTGATCGAGAACAAACGTTCGGCCGTGCTGCCCGATCAAGTCGCAGCGTTCGAAGAGCGCCTGACACGGAGTCCGCCCCCTCATCCCTTGATGCTGATTGCCATGGGGATGCCCGCCGGCCTGACCTTCAATCTCATCCCCGGCCTCTGCGAAGAGATCGCATTTCGAGGCTACTACTTCCGCGAGGTGCCGGGTGGCTTCTGGGGCCGGTCGACCAAGATCGGTTTTCTGTGGTGGCTGTGGCTGGCGCCATCGGTGGCGATCGGAAACCTCTACGGCGCGCCGGGCATTGAAAGCGTTCTGCTCGCCCTTCCGTGGTGCATCGTCGCCTCCTGGGTGCTCGTCTATCTGCGCGTACGGAGCGATTCGGTGATCGCCGTCGCGGTCGCACGAGGCACCATGCTGGCTCTGACCGCCGCCGCACGCGATCTCACGTTTGGTGCGCCAACTTGGATCGCGCCATTCTACGGGATTGGCGGCATCGTCGGCCTTCTCGTCATCTGGGTCGCCTTCTGGATTCATGATCGCAGTCGTGTGAAGGGTCGACTGACGACGAGCTGAGGAGAACTGCTTGGAACACTCGGAGAAGCTCGGGCTCCGCGCCCGCTATGGAGGCTACGCCCTCGTGACGGGAGCAGCGCGTGGGATCGGGCGCGCGTTTGCCAGCCAGCTTGCCGAAGACGGCTTCGATCTTCTCCTCGTCGATCGCGAAGGCGAAGAGACGATCGCGCTCGCCGAAGAGCTGAGCGCGGCACACCAAATCGACGTGCGTTCGCTGATCTGCAACCTCGCCGAGCCTGGCCTCGAGAACAAGGCGAGAAAATGGCTCGACGAATTCGAGATCGGACTACTGGTGAACAACGCGGGGGTCTCCGTCCTCGATTCGTTTTTCGACATTTCGCTCGATGCGCATCTGAGGACGCTCGATTTGAATTGCCGCGCGACCCTCGTGCTGACCCACATCGTCGGCAAGGCCATGGCAGCTCGGGGTCGCGGGGGGATCGTCATCGTCTCATCGGCATCCGGGCTCTCGGGCTCGCCCTACGTCTGCAATTACGCGGCCACCAAAGGCTATGGGTTGAACCTCGCGTGCGGCCTCTGGTCGGAGCTTCGAGGCAGCGGGGTCGACGTGATCGCCGTTTGCCCTGGCATGACGGACACAAAGCCCGTCCGAGACCAAAGCCTCGGCAAGGAGCTTCCCTTTTACGTTCCGATCAACGGGCCTGACGTCGTAGCGCTCGGCGCGTTGTGCGCACTCGGCAAGCGACCAGCTCTCATTCCTACGGTGGCTGACCGCATGTCGGCCGGTTTGCTATCGAAAATCTTTCCCAGAGGCTGGACGCTCTCGATCATGAAACGTTCGATCGAAAAAATGCGCGGCGGCTAGGCTCGCGCTCAACTCCGGCTCGGCGGCTTCCGCACCTTGAGCCTGCCCGCACGCCAGCCATCGACCCCACTGGTGTACCACTTCGAGAATCGACGGTCTGAAGGGCCACCGCAAAGCGCAGAGTGCAAGATCGGCGTGCTCATGTCGGCTACGAGGCGAAGGGATGGCGCGAAGGATGTCAGTCGGCCCGCAGCGAGGTAGATCTGACCCTGATGGGGCGTCGCACGTCCGCCGGGGATGGGGACCGGGCCTCGATCGAAGCCGAGAAAGCGAGGGAGTTTGCCTCCAAAGAACATGTTGCTCAGGGTGAGCCGATTTCGGTGGCCCCAGGGCTCAGGCCGCGCGTCTCGCACTCGCGCAAGCGCGGCCCGCCAGACCTCCTCGCGGCTGCGTGACCCGAGCCAGGGGGAGGATTCAGCCACGAGGATGCGGTCGAAGTTCTGATAGAAGTCGATGAATGTGCCCGTGGCGTCTCGAAGGTGCTCGATGACCTCGGCACCCGAAGCCGGTCCGAACATCTCCACCAGCAGCTCTGCGTAAAAAAGCTCGAACGCGGTCGGCCCGGTCGAGTGGATCTCGTATCGGCAGTCCCAGGCGCGGAGGGCGTCGGCGATGGGACCCCCTCCAAGCAGCGGCGTTAGGATCTCGAGGAACTCGGCCGCCTGAATCGAGTACGTGTCCATTTGAATCGCACGAAAAGAGTCGACGTCGTGACCGTCACGGGTTTGCAAGAGCTCGGTGATGCGGCGCGCGCGGTAGTCGCCCATGGGTGCGTTGATCGGCTTGGCTCGACCGAGGTGGTTCAGGTCCTGGTTGGCGGTCACGACCATTCCGTCTGGCGGGTTGTGGACCTTCGGCAGCTCGTCGGCAGGCACGAACCCCTTCCAGTCGAAGCGCTCGTCCCAGCCGGGCCGGGGCGCGAAACCGGACCAGTCTTCGGAGCGCTTGGGCATCAAACCGGACATCTGGTAGCCGATGTCACCTGCGCTGTCCGCGAACACCCAGTTGAAGGACGACTCGACGTCCGCGAAAGCGGCCATCCCCTGGGCAACAGTTCGGGCCGTCCACATCGGAATCAAGGCGTTGATCGACTGGGACCCGCCGTCGGCACCTGCCCACCGCGTGGCGAGACGGTGGCCTGCCCGCGTCGCGTCACCGTCGAGGACACCGTGCTGGTTCTCCCAAAAAGTCTCGACGATGGCTTTGCCCTTCTTTCGCTTGATGGTCTCGACGCGCCGATCGAAGTGGACCCACGCGTCGGCACGGCGAAACTTTCCGTCGCGGCACTCTTCGACCCAGGAGTCGATCGCATCCATGAAGGTATAGGTCGCGCCCCAGGACAGGTGCTCGTTCCGCCCGACCAGCGGTGCGGGCAAACCGGGCATGGTCATGAGAAGCGCGTAGCCATCAGGCCAGCGGAAGCTTTGTTCGACCCATACATTCGGAAGCCGGTTCGTCTCGAGGTGTGGGTCGTTGCCGAGCATCGCCGCCCCGGATGCGGTTCGTTCACCCGACACACACCAGTTGTTCGAAGCCATCATCCGCGGTGCGGCGACTCCCCACTTCACCGCTTCCGGCACCATTCGCTCGCCGAGCTCGACTTGAGAGAGCATGCTGCGGTCCAGCCCTTGCGTGCTTCCCGGGAACAACGCTTCGAGGTGCCCGTCGTCGATGCCCGCCTGAACCATCTCGACGAAGAGCCGTTCGAGCTCACCCTGTGACTGCGCCAGGGTGAGAAATCCGGCCATGCGGGCGAGCAACAGGCTGTCTTCAATCGTCCACGGCTCAGGCCGGACCCCCACGAGCCTGAGCTCCCACGGCACTGACTCGGAAAACCGCGCGTTGACTCCGTCACGATAGGCCTCGGATGCGGCGCGGGCCTCCGGGCTGAGCGAGGTTGCTGCCGCGGCGGTCCCGCCGGACCAATTCATCCGCCGGAAAAACCGGTCGACCTCGACCATTTCGTCGCTTCCATCGAGCAGCTCCGCCGCCCGGCCTCGGCCGAGGATCCGCATGATCAGCATTTGCAAGCCGCGGTCCATCGCGTGGCAGTAGCCCATGCCCCAGTGCAGCCCGCTGATGTCGTCCGACACGATCTGCGGAATTCCGTTCTCGTCCCGGCTCCAACGAGCTCTTGGCTCTTTCGAGGCGGTCATGATTAGAACGCGTCCTTGGCTTCACGTAGCGCGGTGAACGAAGCGACCGAGTCTCTTCCGGCGGCGACGGCGGGATCGTCGAAACGAAGAAACGGATTGGTCGCGAGCTCGTGGCTCAGCAATCCGGGCACGGTGAATCGTTTTGCTTCACGCGTCGCAATCGCTTGGGCGAGCGCGCGGGCGACCTCAGGATTGCTTGGTTCGACGGTCGCCGCGAATCGAAGGTTATTGACGGTGTACTCGTGGCCGCACCAGACCTTGGTGTCGGCTGGCAGCGTGCGAAGCTTCGACAACGACTCAGACATCATTGCCATCGTGCCTTCGAAGACGCGGCCGCAGCCAGCGAGGAATAGGGTGTCGCCGCTGAACAGGTTGCCTTCGGAGATGAACGCGATCGCGCCAAGCGTGTGGCCCGGAATTTCGACGATGTCGACGGAGGCGCCGCCGAAATCGAAGGAGTCACCGTCCGACAGCGCGTCGGTTTGCCGAGGGATGCGCTGCTGCTTCGCGTCGTACGTCGAGCCCCGAACCTGCTCGATGGGACACTCTTCGATCAGCGGCTCGATCCCGCCGATGTGATCCCAATGATGATGCGTGAGCCAGATCTCGCTGAGCTCGACCCGGGCCTCGTCGATTGCCCTCAGGACGGGGTCGGCCTGGGACGGGTCGACGACGGCTGCCCGTCCGTTCTGGATGACTAGATACGCATAGTTGTCGCGCAAACACGGAACCGGGACCACCTGCATGCCCGAGAAGATACGACCCCACGGTCGGGCTGGCTAGGCGCATTCAAACGCCGCGCGAGGCCTGGCTTCATCGCCGTTCAGCCTTCTTTCCCGATCGTGTTCGGGTTATATGAGGCCGATGGACTTGAAGTCTGCGATCGAGAAGGGGATTCCGTTTGCCGGGCGGACGGGGGTCGAAGTTCTCGAGCTCGAGCCCGGATACGTGAAGATGAGGATGCCGCTCGAGCCGAACATCAATCACGTAGGAACGATGTACGCAGGCGCCCTGTTCACGCTCGCCGAGCTCCCGGGAGGCGCAATCTTTTTGTCGACCTTCGACGCGAGCCAATTCTTCCCGCTCATCAAAGGTATGGAAATCAAGTTCCTCAAGCCTGCGACGACCGATATCGTGGTCGAAGTGCGACTCAGCACCGAAGAAGCAGCGAAGATCCAAGACGAGGCCAACGAGAATGGCAAGGCCGACTACGATTGGGAGTGCGAGCTCAAGGACGCCAATGGGCAGGTCGTCGCCGTGTCGTCGAATCGCTATCAGTTGCGCCGAACGAAACCGAAGGGTGCCTAGGGCCGACGACAGACTGCGCGCCCAGATCGCAGCAAATCTGGCCGCTCACGATCGGTCCTTCGCGCCCGACCCTACCCTTCGCCCAGCGGCCGTCGCGGTGACCATCCTGGCGAATGCGGTTGGAGAAGCCTGCTTCGTCATCACTCGGCGCGTGTCGACCCTCCGCAACCACAGCGGCCAGTGGGCCCTCCCCGGCGGACGAATCGACGAGGGAGAGGATGCACCCCAAGCTGCCCTGCGCGAGTTGGACGAAGAGGTGGGGTTGCAGTGTCAGCCCGATCGCGTCCTTGGGCTTTTGGACGACTACCCCACGCGGTCCGGTTTCCGAATCACGCCGGTCGTCGTCTGGGCTGGGAACGACGCGGTTCTGCGGCCCGACCCACGCGAAGTCGCCGAGGCCTATCGGGTCCCCATCGCACACCTAGACGCGCCGGGTATCCCGAAGCTCTCCGACATCGAACAAAGCGATCGTCCGGTCCTTTCGGTGCGGATCCTCGGCCAGGACATCTTCGCCCCGACCGCCGCGGTCGTGTTCCAGTTCCGAGAGGTGGCCATCCACGGACGCAACACGCGCGTCGCCGGCTACGATCAACCCGTGTTCGCCTGGCGTTAGCCGTTCGCGCGAAGGAGGTGGCTGCTCTGCCACTCCCGCGAGCCTTTGGCGAAGACCGCATCGGAGAGCGGCGGGTGGTTCTGCTCTCGGGCAAAAATGTCCATGTCCGGGGTGCGCATCATCATGGCCCGCACGAGGCGCCCAAGCGCGCCCATTTTGTTGCCTAGCGTGGGGGTCGCTTCGGGTCGCTCACGCACGTACCGCCGACAAATCGTCTCGAAATCCTCGGCATCGCGGCCCGTCAGCTCGCGAACCACGCTGGTTGGCGCACCCAATGCGAATGCATCCTGTTGGTAGTCGGTAAAATAGAGTCGGACCTGGGAGATATCGTGCGCGGGGAAGCCCGCCACGGTGGCCGCCTTGACGAACATGTCTACGGAGCTGGGCGAGTACTTCACGTCGCGGCCGAGAACCTTGGCGAAGGTCGCAGCGATATCTTCGGGCGCGAGCAGCTTCGGACCCGTCGGGCGATACGCTTTTCCGATGTGCGGGGCTGGGTCGACGAGCGTCGCCGCCACGACGGCGCCCATATCCTCGTTCGACGGCGGTGCATTTCGGCCTTGCCCCAGCGCCATCGGGAACACGCCGAGCTGCGCGATCACGTCGAGCACGAGGAAGTACGTCCACGCGAACCAGCCAGGGGTGATCTGCACGACGTCGACGTTCGGCATCCATGGGCTGATTTGATCGGCGAGCCAAAGCTCGCGCGTCGCAAGAGAGGGGTGCCCCGGATGCGACAGCCATTGGCTGAGCGTCGTGACGGTCTCGAGCTTGGCTTCCTCCGCGGCGACCGCAAATGCCATCGAAGCGTGGAGCCCGTTTGGACCGTGGGGCGCCACGAAGTACGCGCGCTGTATTCCTTTCATCGCGTTGCGAAGGTCGCGAACGTCGAAAAGATTGCCGACGACGACCTCCGCGCCGAGCTCTCGCAGCTTCTGGGCGCGGTCGTCTTCACGACGAACCATCGCTCGAACCGGAAAGCCAGCTTGCAGGAGATTCTGGGTAACGGGACGGCCGGTGTTGCCGGCCCCCGAGGTGACGAGAATGGCGGGGTTTACGCTGGGCATCTAAAAATCCTTATAAATATGAGTGTTTTTAGCCATTGCTTGTTTTTATAAAGCACTTACAGTCAAAACGCAAGTGAGTTACTTTAGAAAATCAAGAAAGCCTGTGGGACAAACCGGAGCGATGGCCCAAACACGCCGGTATCGCCTCCTTTGCCCGATTGCCCGCGCACTCGACCGGGTTGGCGATCGATGGACACTACTCGTCCTGCGCGACCTTCATGCCGGGCCCGCGCGCTTCTCCGATCTCCAAACCCTCCCCGGCATCGCATCCAACCTGCTCACCAATCGGCTGCGTCAACTAGAGGACGACGGGCTCATCCGTCGCCGCAACGCGGAGTACGGCACGACGGTCTACGAGCTCACCGATCTCGGGTCACGGACCGGCGATCTCCTTTTCGAGCTGGCGAGGTTCGGGGCGGAGCTCCAGCCGGACGAAGAGGTCAAGCGCCCAGGCAACCTGCGCACGATCGCGGTTACGCTCCGCGTCGCCTGTCAGCGCGTGGTCGATCCCGACCTCAGCTTGAAGGCCGAGCTCGTAGTCGACGGCGAGCCGTTTGGCTTCACCGTCGATCGCGGCATCGTCGACGTGAAGGCGGGCGCGGTGAGCAACCCGGAAGCAACGCTGACCACCAGCTACGAGCCGATGATTGCAGTCGCCGACGGCGGCTTGTCGCTCGATGATTTCGCAAGCAACTGGATTCAGCTTTCGGGCCCGGACCCTGCGCAAGGCCGAGCGCTGGCAGAGCTGATGGGGCGAGCGATGACGCAGATGAACGGGGCCGGCTAGCGCTCGACGGTGACGCCCTTCCAGAAGGCGATGTGGTCCAGAATGTTGGCTGCAGCGTCTTTGGGTTGCGGATAGTACCAGGCGGCATTCTCGTTGCGCTGGCCGTCGACGACGACGTGGTAGTAGCTGGCGGTGCCCTTCCAGGGACAGACGCTTTGATGGGTGCTCGGCTCGAGAAACTTCTCGTCGATGGCCCCCGGTGGAAAATAGACATTCCCTTCGACGACCTCGAACTCATCCGACTCCGCGATCACCTGCCCTTGCCAATGCGCCTTTGCCATCATGCCTCCTGGTTGGGGCAATCTAGGGCACGCGGCTACCGCGTCGAGTCCCGTTGACCGAAGCGGCGAGAGCACCACAAACTCCAGCAGAGCCATGGCGAACCACCTGGTCCATGAGACGAGCCCGTATCTTCTGCAGCACGTCGACAATCCGGTCGACTGGCACCCCTGGGGCCAAGAGGCGATGCGGCTCGCCGAGGAGCAAGACAAGCCAATCCTCCTCAGCATCGGTTACTCGGCCTGCCATTGGTGCCACGTGATGGCCCATGAGTCATTCGAAGATGAGGCGACAGCGGCACAGATGAACGCCGACTTCATCAATGTCAAAGTCGATCGCGAAGAGCGTCCCGACGTGGACAGTATCTACATGCAGGCCGTCCAAGCGATGGTCGGCCGCGGCGGTTGGCCGATGACGGTCTTTCTGACGCCAGACGGCAAGCCCTTCTACGCAGGCACCTATTTCCCGAACGAGCCGCGCCACGGGATGCCGAGCTTCCGGCAGATCCTAACCGGGATCACGCAGGCTTGGAACACCGATCGCGAGAACGTCATTGGGAGCGCCGGCGAAGTCGCCCAACAGCTGCAAGCGCTTTCGGGCGTCGGTTTTGAAGCGCAGGAGCTCGACGCCGAAATCCTTCGAAGCGCAGTTCGAGGCCTGCAGGGGCGATTCGATCCGAGCTGGGGCGGGTTCGGCGATGCCCCGAAGTTTCCGCAGCCGATGACGATCGAATTTCTGCTTCGCGAGTTCGTCCGAACTCAGGACGCTGACGCCCTCGAGATGGCGGAGGTGACGCTTCGCAAGATGGCACAGGGGGGGATGTACGATCAGCTTGGTGGCGGCTTTGCCCGATACTCGGTCGACCATCGCTGGCTGGTCCCGCATTTCGAGAAGATGCTGTATGACAACGCTCAGCTCGCGCGTGTTTACCTTCACGCCTGGCAGACTACGGGCAACGAGCTCTACCGCCGAATCACCGAGGAAACCCTCGACTACGTCCTGCTTGAAATGCGCCACCAAGGCGGCGGCTTCTACAGCAGTCAGGACGCGGATAGCGAAGGCGTCGAGGGCAAGTTCTACGTCTGGTCCGCCGATGAAATCCGCGAAGCCCTGGGCGAGGACGCGGACACCTTCATTCGAATCTATGGTGTCTCGGATGAGGGCAACTGGGAAGGTCACAACATCCTGAACCTGCACCTCGATCCGGATGCACTTGCGGCGCAGCTCGGAATCGATGCCGCGAAGCTGCGGGCTCGCATGGCGGCAGCTCGCTCGGTGCTCTACGGGCTCCGCTCGGAGCGAATTTGGCCAGGTCTCGATGACAAGGTCCTGACCTCCTGGAACGGTTTGATGCTCGCCGCCTTGGCCGAAGCCGGGCAGGCGCTCGAACGACCTGATTACCTGGAAGCCGCCAGGTCGAACGCCGAGTTCCTGCGTCGCACCATGCGGGGCGAGTCGGGGCGTCTATTCCGAACCTGGAAAGCCGGCGCAGACGCCAAGTACAACGGGTACCTCGAAGACTATGCGTATCTGGCCGATGGCCTGCTGTCCCTGTACGAAGCGACGCTCGAGCCGCGCTGGTTCGACTGGGCACGCGAGCTGGGGGAGATGATGCTCACGCATTTCCGCGACACGGAAAAGGAAGGCTTCTTCGACACGTCCGACGACCACGAGGAGTTGATTCACCGGCCGAAAGACCTGCAGGACAACGCCGTGCCTAGCGGAAGCTCGGTGGCCGCAACCGTGCTGCTCAAGCTCAGTCTCCTGACCGGCAGCGGCGGCTACTGGGAGGTTGCCGAGCGAAGCATCGCAACCATGGGCAAGTTCATGAGCCAGTATCCGTCCGGTTTCGCCCAATGGCTCAACGCCACGAGCTTCATTCTCGCTCGTCCGAGAGAGGTTGCACTGGTCGGAGGCCAAGAGGAGCTCACGCCCCTACTCGCCGTCTTACGCACGGGCTACCGGCCGTTCCAAGTGCTGGCCGCGGGCGATGGCATGGGGGACGACCTCGTGCCGCTCCTCGAGAATCGGAGTCGAATCGATGGAAAGGCAACAGCCTATGTCTGCCGTCAATTCGTCTGCCGGACTCCAGTGACGAGCCCCGACGAGCTTTCCCGCCAGCTGAGGGCGGTTTGAAGCGTCGCTGGCTGCTGGTTGTCGTGCTAGCGCTCGGTCTCACCATGAGCTTTGTGACGGCGGCGAGAAGCGCGAGTGCGTGGAAGGCTTTGATCGCCGCACGTTTTCCCGACGTTCGCTGGGTCGACGCCGAAACGCTCGCTGGCTGGATGGGCGGCACCCATGCAGGCGACCTGGTTCTACTCGACGTGCGCAATTCGGAGGAGCAGGAGGTGAGCCAATTGCACGGCGCTCAGTACCTGGACCCCGTGCATCTCGACATCGCGGCGCTCGGGATTCCACAAGACGCCAAGGTCGTCGTCTATTGTTCCATTGGGTATCGAAGCGCTGCGGTCATCGAAGACTTGGAGCGCGCCGGAATTCAAAACGTCTACAACCTCGAAGGAGGGCTCTTCGACTGGGCGAACCAGGATCGACCCGTCTATCGTGGAGAAGAGCGAGTCCAAGAGGTTCACCGCTACAGTCGTCTCTGGGGGCTGCTCCTTCGCAAAGATCGACGAGCCGCGCAGTAGCGGAAGGTACCGCGCTACTGCGACGGCGGTTCGTCGATGACGACGGGATTGCGCGGCGGAGCATCGGGGGTCCCTGTTGGCGGCGCCGGCTTTTCGGGGAAGTCCGGCACCGTCCAGTCGATGCCGTCATCAGGCTCGGGCGCCGGCTCTGGCGCCGGCTCTGGCGCTGTCACTGGCTCTGGCTCTGCCACTGGCGCTGCCACTGGCGCTGTCACTGACTTCTTCTTCGGCTTCGTTCGCTTCTTCTTCGGCTTGGGCTTGATCGGCTCGGGTACCGGCTCCGCTATCGAATCGGGCTCCGGCGGCGGGGCTTGCTCTGGCTCCAACGCCTCGACCGACAGCTCTTCCGCAACCGGTTCCTCCACCGCAAGCGCCTCGCCGAGGACCACGTCGGTGGTGACGTCAGCAACCGTGGCGTCCTCTTCGACCGGGGCCGGGGGTACCGCGATCGGCTCGGGCGTCTGCTCGTCGGCGACAGCGCGGGGAGTGCGCTGCGACCACCAAGTACCGGCTAGGATGATCCCGAATACGAACGCCAAGGCGCCCAATGAAAACCACAGCCAGCCGTACTTTCTCCGTTTGGTCCGGGTCACTGTCGGAAGCTCGTGCGACGTCGTCCCAAAGGGCCTCGGCGCCGACGAAAGAAACGCCTCGTCATCGGGATCGCGGGTCACTGCGACCGGCAAGGTGGCGGCCAAAGGAGATGGCGAGCTAGGTGGGGCACTCGAGCCGAGCAGCTCTCCCAGATACGACCCAGGCGCGGCCAGCTCCTCGCCCCAGATCGTGCCGATGAGCAGCGCCCGTGCATCGGGTAACAGGCCGGCGCTGTCTGCCGCCTCTGCCAGCGAGTCGAGGAACTCCGTAAGTGTTTGTTGTCGCGCATCTGGGTCTTTGCTCAACGAGCGCATCACGACGCGCGCGACCTCGTCGGGGACCTGGGAGCCCCGTCCTTTGGTCTGAACCAACGGCGGCTCCTGGTGGACGTGCTGCATGAGGACCGCCCCGGAGGTTTTGCCTTCGAATGGGAGCACCGCGGTGAGCAGCTGGTAGGCCAGGACTCCTAGCGAGTAGATGTCGCTTCGCTGATCGGTTTCTTCGCCGGTTGCCGCTTCCGGTGAGATGTAGGTCGCTGTTCCAAAAACGCGACCGCTCTGGGTGGTCGTCGGCCCGATCCCGTCGGCTTCGAGAACTCGGGCGATTCCGAAGTCGACGAGCTTCACGAAATCGTCGTCGCGACCACGCTTCACTAGGTACACGTTCTCCGGCTTGATGTCCCTGTGCACGATGCCGGCGGCGTGCACGGCGCCGAGGCCGGCGCAAAGCTTCATGATCAGGATCAGAGCACGCTCGAGTGTCAGAGGGCCGTTCTGTTCGAGCTCCTCCGCCAGCGATCGGCCCTCGAGCAGCTCCATCACGATGTAGAGCCGTCCGTCTGCAAGACGCCCGGAAAGAAACACGCGCACTAAGTTCGGGTGGTCGAGCGAGATCGCCAACCTGGCCTCGCGCTCAAACCGAAACACAGCCTGCTCGTCGCGCGCAAGCTCGGATTTCAAGACCTTGATCGCGACGTCCCGGTCGACTGTGGTCTGGCGGGCGCGATAGACCGTGCCCATGCCGCCCGTCCCGATCTGTTCATCGATCCGAAACTGTTCGAGCAGAACGCTTCCAAGCAAAGGATCTGCAATATCGGCGTCGGTGACGAGCAGACTACCATCGTGAGGGCAGTACTCTGATCGGCTCCCAAACTTCGAACCGCAGCGAAGGCAAATCTTCCGCATGTCGGTAAGCTTCCCTAGAGTCTCGCGAGGCGTAGCATCTGGCACTGGGTAGTACAATTCCTCCCTCGGACGCGGTTTTGGCCCCGTGCTTCACTTTTCCCGACCTTTTCGAGGTCGAAGTGCTGGCCCAGGGGTGAACGATGTTTGTGCGGAAAGCAGCGACTTGGGAGTTGAAGAGCCGGGCGCTCTGTGTTCCAACGCAGGGAGGCCATGCGCATAGTCGGCGGGCGACTTTCGGGGCGAAGGTTTGGTGCACCGGGCGGAAGAGGCACGAGGCCAACGTCGGACCGTGCGCGAGAAGCCCTCGGTTCGGCGCTCGAGTCGCGCGGCGCGTTCGACGGCGGTCACGTGTTGGATCTCTTTGCCGGCACCGGCGCACTCGGTTTCGAAGCACTCTCCCGCGGCGCATCGGACGCCGTTTTGGTAGATAGCGATCCTCAGGCCGTTCGGCAGATCAAGCGGAGCGCAGAGGAGCTCGGATTGGCCGAGGAGGTTCGCGCCGTGCGTCTGGACCTTCTGGGTGACCCCGCGAGCGTGGTTCGCAAGCTTCCACTGACGACGCCGGCGTTCAGCTTGGTCTTTGCCGACGCGCCCTACTCCGAAATCAGTGCAATCCCAGGTATTCTCTGCGCGCTGGCGGCAGCGGAGCGACTCGCACCCGAGGCCTGGGTCGCAATCGAGCACCCAGCGAACCAACAATGGAGCTGGCCAAATGGGCTCGCGCCGGACGCGGACTACCGCTATGGTCGCACCGGTATCAGCCTCGGCGTATTCGTAGCCGAGAAAGGCAGGCAGTGAGAGGCATCGCCGTTTATCCCGGTTCGTTCGACCCCATCACCAAAGGTCACACTGCCATTCTACAAAGCGGCTTAGTCGCGTTCGAGAAGATCATCGTCGCGGTCTTGAACAACGACAGCAAGAAGCCTTTGTTCAGCGTCGCCGAACGAATGGAAATGATCCAGGAGTCGGCAGTCGACATGGGCGCAGACCCGAACCGCATCGAAGTCGACTCCTTCGACGGCCTGCTGGTCAACTACGCTCAGCGGCGCAACGCCCGCGTCATCCTTCGAGGCCTCCGCGCCGTTGCGGACTTCGAGTACGAGCTTCAGATGGCCAACATGAATCGTCACCTCAACCCTGGGGTCGAGACGGTGTTCATCATGGCCAACGACGCATACTTCTACGTTGCGTCCAACCTGGTCAAAGAGGTCACGAGGCTGGGTGGCAACGTGGCGGACTTGGTCCCTGCGCCGGTTTTGCCGCGGCTCCTCGCCAAGTTCGACAAGTAAATCGGCTGGCTCACGAGCCCGTCGCTCAGCAGCCGGCGCACCTCGGGCAGCGCTCGAAGCGAGACCTTCCCGAGCTGGAGCTCGCTCAGGCTCGTCTCCCCGCGGCTTACGGCCCGGCGCACGCGCAGCCAGCCCGTCAGATACACGGCGTCTCGCGAAACACCTCCCCCGCGGAAGGACCGTTCGCACAAGGTCACGGCGCAGTCAGGCGAGAACTGATGCTCGCGAACGAGCGACTGTGCCGCGTCGCTGAACGAGACCCCGGCGTGCATCGCGTGGGTTGCAAGCAGACGGCCCGCCAAGGTCCTTTGGCGAAAGGAGTCGAGCAAGCCTGCGAGCTCCTCGAGATAGATCGCGACACCCTCTTGATCGCCATACGAGCCTGCGGTACCGATTGCGAAGATGCCGAAAGGCTGAGTTCTCCCGTTGAACGCCGAAACCAGATGCCCGTAGACCTCGTGCGTTGCGAGGCGCTGCGATTCGTGTGCGCCAAACAGCCGGTCCGCGATGAAGACGGTGCGTTCACCGACCGCGGCGCTCGCGATCAAGTCGGGATCGACCTTCACGGCGACATGAAGCCCAACATGCTTGGCGTAGGCCAGCATGAGGTCGCGGAGGTTGCTTCGATCGGTCGATGCGGCTGGGATCGTCTTCGGCTCTCGTTCGACGGGCGTATTGGCGAGAATCTCGTGCGCCGCGTCGAGGGTGCTGTGCTCCGAGTCGGCGAACAGTCGCTCGCTGCCCGTGCCGAACAACCGCGCGGCCATCGGGCGCACCTGCTT
>JABDJF010000372.1 GCA_013002645.1 Myxococcales bacterium | reverse complement strand
ACCAGGCGCGATCGATGATGATGCCCACCCCAAACGCTAGAACACCGAGATTGATGAACGAAAACGGAGCACCTTCGAGCAGTGCCTCCCAAATCTCATGCATGCCTGCGGCTCCCTCCGGCTCGCCGTTGATTTGGCGAGAAAACCCCTCTGTTTTCGCTCCCCTCCAGCCCCACTGAAATTCGGACCCCGAAAGCTGGAATCCGTTGAAATCATTACGACTGTCGGGACGAACCCCTTGACCGATGGGCAAGCTACCGCACGCCCCGCGAAGTTGTCAACGCGACTACAGCTTTTTCCGCTTTTTGCACACAAGCTCGCAACCGTCCGGGTTTCTAAGGGAGAGTACCGGGCACGATGTTGACTTGCTGGATCCAACCGTTATCATCCGTATGTAGTAAGCAAACAGTGGAATTGCTTACTGTTCTGGGGGGAACAGCGAGTTTTAGTCAGAAGGCAGTGATGGGGATCGAACCGTACTCACTCGGGGTCCGGATAACACTGTCGAAGTAAAGTTCGCAGGAGGCAGTAATAAGATGGCCAAATTGGCGTACCACTTTGAAGCAGGCGGATGGGCGATGTGGCTAATCCTCGTTTGTCTGGTGTTTGCAATCGGGTTCACGATCGAGCGCGCGATGTATCTCTACAAAGCGTCGATCGACAAGGACGAGTTCATCGCAAAGATGCAGAAGTGCATCACCGCCGGAGACGTGGCGGGAGCGATCAAGGTTTGCTCCGCGGAGCACAATCCGCTCGCGCGCATCGTCAAGCAGGGTTTGCTCAAAGTGAACCGCCCCGATGCCGAAGTTCAAGCGGCGATGGATGAGGCTGCGCTCAAAGAGCTCCCGCTGATCGAACGGCGCACGCCCTACCTGGGTCTGCTCGCAAACGTCGGCATGCTCTGCGGTCTGTTTGGAACGGTCGTAGGTCTCATCACTGCGTTCGGTGAGGTCGCCAAGGCCGACGCGGCGAGCAAGGCAACCGGTCTGGCCAAGGGCATCGAGGAAGCAATGAACTGCACCGCGTTCGGTCTGATCACGGCGGTCTTCGCGCTTCTGATGATGGGCCTTCTCAACGGCAAGACCCAGCGAATCATCGACGACATCAACGCGGCCACCGTGCAGGTTCTCAACCTGGTCGTGGGCAACCGTTCGAAGGTCGATCTTCAGAACCTTCCAGCGGAGTAACGAGCCAGATGGCTGCAATCGATAGCGGTGGAGGAAACTCCGGTAAGAAGGCGGTCAATCAGGAGATCCCCCTGATTCCGTTCATCGACCTTCTCCTTTGCTGCGTCATGTTCTTGTTGGCCACCGCGGTCTGGAACCAGCTCGCCGCCATGAACGCCAATCAGCAGGTCCCAGGGCAAGCGTCGACGGAAGACGCGCCGCCCGAGGACGAAAAAGTCAAGCTAATCCTGCAGGTTCGGAACTCCGGCTACGTGCTGGGGTCATCGGCGGGCGAAAGCATCGACATCAGCAAGCGAGTCGTGGCGGACCAGAAGGAGTTCGACATCGACGAGCTGGAGATCAAGCTCGCGCAGTGGAAGCAGGCTTGGGACAAGCGTGACGACCTGATCGTCGCGCCCGAAGACGGCGTTCGGTACGAGGACGTCATACGTGCAATGGATATCGCGGCGGCGGCTGGGTTCACCACCCTGTCCATGGCCGACGGAGCTGCGTTCCTGTAGGGGGAAATCATGGCGATCAAACGGCCAGAACCAGAGCTGCTCCGTCACATACCGCTGAAGTTCGTGCGCGATCGCGTCTCGGGCCACGCCCGCAAGGCGGTGGACCACCAGATCCCACTGATTCCGTTCATCGATTTCCTGATCGTTCTCGTGATCTTTCTGCTCATGTCGTTCTCGGCTTCGGGCGAGTTGGTCGCGCAACAGCCAACCATCACGATGCCGGACGCCATGAACACCGAGCAGATCGAAATCTCGCCGATCGTCGCGGTCGACGAGCGAGTGATTACGCTCGACGGAACTCGGGTCGCTGACACACAGACGCAAGGGCAGTCTGCACAAGTCGATCGCATCGAACCGCTCATTGCGGGCCTCGAGGCGGAGAAGCGCAAGTGGGAGACGATTCATCCTTCGGAGCCATTTGTAGGCCAAGTCATCGTGCAGGCGGACCGCAACATCGACTTCCGAGTCGTGAAGAAGGTCATGTTCTCGGCTGCGTCAGCGGGCTACGGCAACGTCAGCTTTGCCGTGAACCAGCGCGAGTGACGAACTTCCAGTAAGCTTCAGCACATGGAGCCGTCAGAGCTCACTCCCGCCGAGTTCGACGGCATTCGCACCAACCGATACCGTCCGCGCCTTCCGTGGGCCCGTATCGGTATCGTCGTCATGCTGGCTGCGCTCATCGCGGCTGCCTATTTCTGGCGTCAGAAGGTCCGGGCGGACGAGCTCAGAAGTCGCATCCAGGCTCTGCACGCGGAGCGGGTTCGCCCGGTTCTCGACGAGCTCGACGCCACTCGCGCAGAGCTCGAAGAGAAAGCGCTGGGGGCGAAATCTGGAGCGGCGAACCGGTTGGTTGAAGCCCAGGTACGGCTTTCTGCCCTTCATGACGAGGAGGTGGCGTACCTCAAAGTCCGCGCGCCGGAGCTCGCTTCCGAAAGCACGTTGCGGACCGCGATCGAGACCGAAGAGGAGGACGCAATCGGTTCGTGCCTGGGTCTGGAGCTAACCCCCCTTTCGGCACTCTCCGAGGTGCCTGAAGTCCTGACCTCCAAATGGCTCGCGCGAATCCACGACACCAACGACATGCAGCGGCTGTCCGTGCGCGAAGAGCAGCTCGCCCGCGCAATCGACCGCGAGCTCCCAGCGCTCCAACAGCGCTTGCCTGTCGACCACTTCCTGCTCGTATTGGTGCAAGGCAAGAGCCGGCTACAGGACCCTGTCGACATCTTTCTTTGGGACCTCGGGCAGGACAAGCTCGTCCTGCGGTCCCGGACGGAGAACCGCGGCCGCTTGATCACCGTGCGCAGTCAGATCGGACCCAAGGTCGACCCAGCCAAAGCCGCTGGCGACCCCATCGTCGCCGCAGACTGTTCCATTGCAGCGCACATCAAGGCGCAGCTGGGGGAGCCGACGATGGATCTGGCAACGCGGGACTGACCGCCCGGGTCTGCGCGTAGTCGATTCGTTCGAGCCAGCGCTGGGCTTCAGCTTGAGCGGCGCGGCTGGTGCCCGTGCGCGCCCTCCAAGTCGCGGCGGACTGACCAAAGTCACCGTTGGCGAAGAACGTAATCCCGATGAGACGGCTCAGCTCTTGATCGAGGCGAACGCTCGGCAATCCGAGCCGCTTTGCATCTTCGAGCAGTGGAAGCGCGAGCGCGTACCGGCTTGCGCCCATCAACTGCCGGGCCTCGAGATACGGCCCGAGGCCATCGTCCCGAACCGCTGCCAGCGAGTGTGCGAGGTGAACCACGACCGGGCTCGGCGAGCGTCCGAGGAGGATCTCGTAGAGCAGCGTGCGCTCCGCGTCGGTGCCCTCGAGGGCGAGCTTCTTCACTTCGCTTTGCCGCGCGGCGCCGTCGGTGCGCGGGATGTCCAGCAGCTCCCCGTAGAGCGCGTCGGCCTCCGCCAAGTTACCGAGCGTCCAATGCGCATCTGCATATTGCTC
>JABDJF010000361.1 GCA_013002645.1 Myxococcales bacterium | reverse complement strand
GCTCGCCACTTGGCTCTGGAATCCAGCGGCATCGTTCATCGACAAGGTCTTGCTGACGCGGTTCGGCGACTCAGAGCTTCACGAGCCGACGAGCGCGGTCACGAAGATCACCGCGCTCGACGCGTCGGTCGTTGGAAATACAGCGCTTCGCGCCGGCCTTCGCGACGACGCCCTGCGCGAATACCTCGGGGCCGCGCCCGAGTTTCCCGATGGCACCTGGGGCACGCTTCAGCGACGAGCCCTCGCCCAGGAGATCGCCGCCCTGAACGTACGGGCGGACGGGCTGCGGGACGATGTGGCGGCCGGGTCGGAGCTTGTCTCGATCGAGCTCGGTGGGCTCGTCTTGGAGGGTCGGGTCGACGGCCTGTTTCCCGAGCACCGCCTCGTGAGGCGCTTCACGAAGGCAGGGCGAAAAGGAGAGCTGGCGGCTTGGATCGAACACCTCGGCTTGCAGGCGGCCACCGGGGCGACGCGCCCGACCCATCTCGTGCTGCGAGGCGAAAACCAGCGAGCGAGCGTCGTCAGTTTTGCGCCGGTCGAACAGCCTCGGTACCTGCTCGACGCGCTGCTCGCGATCTATCGAGAGTGCCTCGAAACGCCGGTCCCCTTGTTAGAGACCGCCTCGCGCATGTTCGCCGACAAGTACCGCCCAGAGGACCCAGGCAAAGCCTTGAAAACTGCGAACGACGAGTTGAAGCGGCTCCGCGACAGGGATGCGCGCCTGGGTTACGTGTTCGGCTCGTTCGACCCCTTCGCCGATGCACGCTGGGCCGAAGCTTTTGAGCGAGCCGCACTCGCGGTCTACGGGCCGCTCCTTGCGCATCGGAGCGAGGGATGAGCGTGCTCCGTCCCGAGCTCGTGCCGCTCGACGCCCCGACGCTCGTCGAGGCAAGCGCCGGCACGGGCAAGACCTACGCAATCACGACGTACTTCGTTCGCGCCATCCTCGAGCTCGGGCTCGGCCCCGAACAGATTCTGGTGGTTACTTATACGAAGGCAGCGACGGCCGAGCTGAGGGTCCGCGCGCGCAAACGAATCGCGGAGGCGCTTGCGCTATTGGAGCCGTCGGAGGAGCAAGCGGATGCGCTCAGCGAGGTCGTCGGCATCGCGATCGAACGCCTGGGCCGAAGCGAGGTCGAACGTCGCCTCCGAAACGCCATCGGAAACATGGACCAGGCCGCCATCCTGACGATCCACGGGTTCTGCCAGCGGCTGCTCCAGGAGTACCCGCTGGAATTTGGCATCGATTTCGACCTCGAAGTCTCGGAGGACGCCGGCGCGCTTCATTCGGAGCTCGCGGTCGATTTCTGGGCGAGCGAGCTCTACGACCAAGGTGAATGGCTGCTGCAGGCCCTGAGCCAAGCCAACATCGGGCCGGATCAACTCGCGCAGCTCGCTACCGTCGCCGTGATGCCGGGTACGGAGATCCTGGGTCCGGAACCACGAGAAGCGAACGAGAACCTCGTCGCGGACTGGTTGGAGCTCCGTCGCCGCGCAGCGGAGCTCTGGACCGGGGAGCGAGCGCAGGTTTGCGAGATCCTCCTTCACAACGAGGACTTCAACCGGCAGAAGTACAACCTCAAGAGCATCCCGAAGAACTGGATTCCGGAGCTCGACGCCTTTTTCGGGGAGACGCGATTTGCGTACCCGCCAGCGTGCTTGCCGCTGCTCGCGCAGGGCAAGATGACGATGAAGAAAGGCCGCGAGGAGCCGGAGCACGAGTTTTTCAAAGGGTGCCGCAGCCTCTGGGATGCCCACGAAGCGCTCGTCCCGATGCTCGACCATGCGGTGTTCGAGGTCCAGCGGCGCTTCATCGACCGAGCCCGCAGCGCGTCGCGCAAACGCCGCGACGAGACCGCGGTCTTCACATTCGACGACCTGCTGACGGCGGTCTACGCGCCGTTGCATCCTTCGCTGACCGGCAGCGCTGCGTCCAATCGCGACGGGCTCATCGCCAAGATTTCAAAGGCGTATCCGCTCGCGCTCGTCGATGAATTTCAAGACACCGATTCGGTGCAATACGGAATCTTCCGGGCGGTCTATGGCGAGGGCGCGGCGGTCTACGTCGGCGACCCAAAGCAAGCCATCTACTCGTTTCGCGGTGCGGACGTGTTTTCCTACATCGGTGCGTCTACTGACGTCGGTGAGCGGAAGCACACGCTGAAGACCAACTGGCGCTCGGACCCAGCGCTCGTCGAAGGGGTGAACGCTTTGTTCTCGAGGACCAAGCCCGCGTTCGCGCTCGAGGACATCGACTTCGAAGGCGCGGTCGCCCACGAACCGAAGGACCGCCTGAGTCTCGACCCAGGCTTGGAGGTCGTTTTCGTCGGGGAGGAGCAGCTCAAAGGTACACTCGCCGAAGCGGTCGCACCGATCGTCGCAAACGAGATCGCGCTGCTGCTGCATTCCGACGCCCGAATCGACGGGCGCCCCCTGGTCGCCGACGACGTGGCAGTGCTGTGCCGGAGCAACACGCAAGCCAACGAAGTGACCGCTGCCCTGCGCGCGCTGCAGGTGCCGACCTCGCTCGACGGCGGCTCGAGCGTGCTCGGGACCGAGATCGCCTCGGAGCTGAGAGCCCTGCTCGAAGCGGCCTTGATGCCGGGCGACTCCGGCGCGGTCCGGCGCGCCCTGCTCACGAGGCTCTTGGGCGTCAGTCCCTACGAGCTCTCTTCGATGTCCGATGAAACCTGGACCGCCTGGGTGACGCGCTTTCGTGAGTGGCACGACGCCTGGCACGGCTTCGGGGTGCTGCACTTCCTGGAAGCCATGCTCAGGGGCTCGGAGGCGGAAACACGGATTGCGCGCCTGCCAGCGGGACGACGAGAGCTCACCGACCTTTCACATCTCGAGGAGCTGCTGCTTCGCGGAGAACGCGAGCAAGGCCGGGACCCGGTCGCGCTGATGCAGTGGCTTCGTCGCGCGAGTGACGGTTCCACAGCCGGCGGGATGGCGCGCGAGGAACTGCAGCAGCGGCCCGACGCCGAATCGGGCGCCGTTCGAGTTGCGACGATTCACAAGAGCAAGGGCCTCGAATATGGAATCGTCTATTGCCCGTTCACCTGGAATGACGCCAGCCTCAAGGGCTTCGCGGCCAAGGCACTGAAGTTCCACGATGCGCGAGGGGACATCAAGCTCGACCTTCGCTTGACGCTCCACGACCCGAACAAGAGGCTCGCGAGCCAGCCAGACGTCGCCGAGCATCGAAGGCTCGCCGAGCTCGAAGCGCGATCCGATGCGCTGCGGTTGCTCTATGTGGCCGTCACCCGCGCAAGACATCGTTGCACGCTGTTTTGGGGGCGCAGCAAGGGTTGGAAGACGTCGGCACTTCGCTACCTGCTGCACGGCGACGATGGCTTCGACAAGCTCGACGAAACACAAATGCGGGAAGCCGTCGAAGCGCTGGCGGCCGGGTCGTCGGGCTCCATCGGCTGCCGTCCGCCTCACGCCGAGGTCGCCGCCCCTTTGCAGCGCGAGGCTCTCGACGCGCAGCTGGTCGCAAGAGCACCGAGCCGCACCTTCGTGCAGGCGCCTCGAATGGCTAGCTTCACGAGCCTCACCGGCCACGACGAGAAAGCGCCCGTCGCACGAAGCGACCTGGCGCCGAGGGACGCCGCCTCGGATCTCTTCAGCAACTTGGCCGCTGGGGCACGGACAGGCCTGTTGCTGCATTCGATCTTGGAACACGCGGACTTTGCGGAGCTCGGTGGAGAACCGGCGGCAACCTCGATCGCGCGAGAGCTGCGGGCATGGGGCTTCGATCCGGCCTTGGCCGAAGGTGTGCAGCGGGATCTCGTCACGGTGGCCGGCACGCCGCTCACGGCTGAGCCTGGTGCACCGCGCATGAGCGAGCTCGCGGCGAAGCGCCAGCTGCGAGAGCTCGAGTTTACGCTTCGAGTGGACCAGCCGAACCTCGAGGGACTGGCCGAGCTATTCAAACAGCACGGCGCACCGGCGGCGGCGCCCGGCTACCACGAACGACTCGCCGAGGTCAGCTCGCAAACGTTGCATCGCTATTTGCGCGGCTACATCGATTTGCTGTTCGAGTGGGAGGGCCTCTGGTACGTCGCAGACTACAAATCGAACAGCCTGCCAGCCTATGATGCGGCGACGATCGCCGAAGCGGTCCAGCGTGACCACTATCTATTGCAGGCGCAGCTCTACACCGCCGCCGCCCATCGGTACCTGAAGCAGCGGGTCAGCGGCTACGATCCACAAACCCAATGGGGCGGGGCGCTCTTCGTCTTTGTTCGAGGCATGGGCGGCCCCGAGAGCCCAGGGTCGAGCGTGTTCTTCGACCGTGCGTCGGCGGAGCTGGTGAACGCGGTTGACCGGTGGTTGGGAGGAGGGACTGATGCTCGCTGAGCTCCAAGCCCGGAACCTGCTCGAGCTCCTCGACGTCGAGCTGGCGCGCGCCCTCAGCCGAATCGTCGAGCCCTCGAGCCCCGAGGTCGAGCTCGCGATCGCGCTCACGAGCCGCAGCGTGCGGAGGGGGCACAGTTGTTTTCCCGTCGACATGTCCGTCGCTGAGATTTGGCCGGGAGAAGCCGGGCGACCCGCCAAGTTGCCAGATGCAGCGCGTTGGAAAGACCTGATCGCTGCGAGTGCGCTCAGCGACCGAGGGCCTCTCGTGCTCGACGAGGCCGGCCGCCTTTACCTGCGTCGGTACTGGCAGCTCGAGCGCGACATCGCCGACGAGCTCGCGCTGCGATCGTCGACCCCGCCACGCATGGCAAGCGATACGAGCTGGCTCGAGGCGTCCGTCGAACGTCTGTTTCCCGGGGCGGCCGACGCTCCGCAGCGCGGCGCAGCACGAAACGCCCTTCAGCATTCGGTCTCGCTGCTTTGCGGCGGGCCGGGGACGGGGAAGACGACCACGGTGGCTGCAATCGTCGCGCTCATCATCGAGGGGCGCCTGCGAGAGGCCGACTCGCCGCCTCGCGTCCTTTTGCTTGCTCCGACGGGAAAGTCCGCAGCGCGCTTGGGCGAGGCGGTGCGCCAAGCCAAGTCGAGGATCGAAACTTCCCCCGAGGTGCTCGCGGCGATCCCCGAGGAGGCCAGCACCTTGCAACGGGCGCTCGGCATGCGGCGCGACGGCACGGGCTTTGGGCGAAGCGCCGACCGGCCGCTCGAAGCGGACCTGATCGTCGTGGACGAGGCTTCGATGGTCGACCTAGGTTTGATGCGGCAATTGCTGAACGCAGCGCCAAAGGAGGCGACCTTGCTGATCGTCGGGGATCCGAACCAGCTCACCTCGGTGGAGGCCGGCTCGGTGCTTCGGGACCTGGTGACTGCGAGCGCAGAAAGCCCTTGGAACGGCGGGGTCACG
Source organism: Myxococcales bacterium (assembly GCA_013002645.1). Classification (GTDB taxonomy): domain Bacteria; phylum Myxococcota_A; class Polyangia; order Polyangiales; family Houyiibacteriaceae; genus SG8-38. The sequence goes on along the minus strand of JABDJF010000361.1, from coordinate 3,065 downwards.
ATCCTCACCAAGGCTTATCGCTACGATGAGAAACAGGGCCTTGGCCAGCTCATCGCGGCGATCCGGAAAGGCGACGGGGCAACGGTCCAAGGCCTGCTCGACCGAGACGATGCGGCGGACCTGGTCTGGGTGCCTTCGGCTGGCTTAGCCGCGGAGCTCGATCGCGCCGCTTCCCATTGGTCCACCGCGCTCCGAACGCGCAGCCCGAACGAGCATTTCGACCTTCGCAGCCGCTACGTGATGCTCAGTCCGTTTAGAAGAGGATTGGTCGGCACGGGAAGGCTCGGCGCAGCCGTCGTCGACCGAATCTACCAAAGTGAAGGACGCGAGCCCGAGGTGAGGCCGATCATCATCGAGGAGAACAGTCACGAGCTGAAGGTGTACAACGGAGACTTCGCCATGCTCGTCGAAGGCGAGCCGTCGATCGCCACGGTGCAGAGCGAGGCGGAGGGCTTTCGTGAAATCGCCGCGGCGAGGTTACCTCGGTATTCCGATGCGTTCGCGCTGAGCGTCCACAAAGCACAGGGCTCGGAGTTCGACGAAGTGTTGTTCGTTCTTCCGGACGAGGACGCGCCGATGTTGAGCCGCGAGCTTCTCTACACGGCGGTCAGTCGCGCGCGCCGCGCGGTGCGGCTCGTCGGCCCGAAACAAGTCGTGTTGGCGGCGCTTGCCCGGAGCGCGCGACGCCATTCGGGGCTCGTCGACGCGATTGCCGCAGCGCCCGACTGACCAGACGCTCGACTGAGCAAACGCTCGACTAATTGGAACCGCTGGAACGGGAATCGAAAGGCGGGGTCAGGCAGCTTGAGGCGGCCACTGACGACGAATCTTGTGAGCGACCTTCGCCGCGGTCTCCTCGTCGATGGGCTGCATCGGATCTACGCCCAGCTGTTTGAGGATCACCTTGCAGTGAGCCGGGTTCCAGTTGAGGAGCTTGGCTAGCTCCCTGAGCTTGTATCCTTCTGTGACGACCATCGCGCGCTTCCTTTACTAACAGTAAATTTATAGCGCAAAATGGAACGCGATCCAAGACCTTATTTGCCAGTTAGTAAATAAGCGACCACCCCCAAAAAGCCCAGCAATATCAGGGTCATGATCAGCGAGCTAGGCCCGCGCAGGCCCGGAGCGGGCATCGAATCGGGGGGCGGCGCCATGGGGGGCCCCTCGACCGGCTGGGCGGCGAGGAACTCCTCGATCAGCTCCGTAGCGCGCGCGACTTGGTCTAGCTCGACGCGGATTTCGGTCCCGTGCCGCTGACGGTCGGTGATGCCCGGGTAGGCGGTATCACGGTGATTCACCAGGACAGCGGCGATGCCGTCGGCTTCCAGAGCTTCCTGGAGAGCCAGTGCCTGCACCTCATCGTCGGTTTCGTAGACGCTTCGTGTCTCCATGATTAGCTCGATTGCACAAAAGGTGGGACGGGACAATCGAGCGCGTCGCCGATGGCGCGGATGAGCTCCGCTTCGCGGTCGGTGATTTTGTCGTCGGCCATCACGGTAGCGGCGCAGGCCAGCATGAGGCCCTGCTTGAGCGCGGGCGCCGCGGCATCGTATCGGCGGAGGGCTCTATCGACCGCAGCCAGCGTGCATTCGCTCTGCGCGATGATGGGCCCCGCAGCATCTCCGAGTTGAAGTGTCTGCACGCCGTGACGAAACGCCCGCTCCGCTTCTTCGTCGTTGCGGCTCCCGACCCGAGCCAGAGTGGCGATCAGCACGCGCGCGTCCGGCACCAGCGCCCGAAGCGACCGGAACCGGAGAGGCGCCGGGCCCGCACCTTCGAAATGCCGCGCGAGGTGACGCTGGATCATCCGGCTCAACGTGTACTCGAACAGGTCGATGCGCCGGTCGCTTTGCATCAGCGCGTCGACGACCTGGCAAAATCGCTCGTACTCGTCGACGGACAAGTTGCGCAAGGTCGGCAGCGCCATGTCGACGAGCGCGATCTTCTCGGCAGAGGAGCGGTCGACCGCCTCGGAGTGAAACCGAAGCGTCAGGTCGGCGGTTGGCGAGTCGGTCAGCTCCTCGAGGCGAATCAGCTCGGTACCGCGGAGCACTTCGTCCTGAGCCAGGAGGAGCCCGAACACCATCGCCTGCGCCATCGGGGCTTGATGGACAGCGTGAATCCAGAAGTCGGGAAGGGAAGCGTGAAGCGAGCGGGCGAAGGCGACCTGCTCGGGGCGGGGGCTGCCGATGTGCTCGAGGGCCTGGCCCACCGCCAGCTCGGTCGGGAGCTCGGACAAAGCGTAGACCTCACCGGCCAGCGGTCCCGGTGGGCTGCTCATGCCTTGCGAGATGCGAGGCAGCTTCACCTCGGGGAACTCTCCGTCCCAGCTCGGCTCGAGCTTGCGAATGCGTTCACCGAGCGGAGGGTGTGTTCGGAACAGCCCAGCAAATAGGCGCAGGCGGCGAATCGCATCGGAAAAGAAGATGTGACTGGCTTCGTCGGCTTTGGGGGTTTCGAGATGAGATCTGGACGGCGCGCCGCCGATCTTTTTGAGCGCCCCGACCAGTCCATCGGTGTCGCGCGTGAACTGCACCGCGGAGGCGTCGGCGAGAAGCTCTCTCTGACGAGAAATCGAGCTCTGAATCATGCGCCCGAAAAACACGCCGATGGAGCCAATCGCGAGAAGGCCGATGCCGATGACCGCCACGCCGCCGCCTTCCTTCTTGCCGCTGTGCATGGAGCCTCGAATCAGGAACCGGCCGATGAGGGCGAGGAGAAAGATCCCGTGCAGGAGACCGATGGCGCGCAGGTTGATGCGCGAGTCCCCATTGAGGATGTGGCTGAACTCGTGAGCGATGACGCCTTGCAGCTCGTCTCGCCGGAGAAGCTGAAGGGTACCTTGGGTGACGCCTATGACCGCGTCGCTAGTCGTGTTTCCGGCTGCAAATGCATTGATGCCCGGCTCGCGGTCGAGCACATAGACTTCGGGCGCGGGGACTCCAGAGGCAATGGCCATCTCTTCGACGACGTTCAACAGGCGCCGCTCGTCGAGCCTGGTCGAATCCGGGTCGACCCTGCGCCCGCCGAGTCGAATTTATAATTAGGGGACGCCGGCACGAAGG
>JABDJF010000650.1 GCA_013002645.1 Myxococcales bacterium | reverse complement strand
GCACTGGCCTCTCCGCGCGCCCACAGGACTCGCATGATGGCCAATTGCAGATCCCCCAATTGATTCTTTCGGCTCATGAAGTTGTCCTCCTCGTTCAACGACCCGGATAGTACTACCGCGGTAGTTTTCATGTCAAGCGAAAAGAAAAGAGCCCCTTTCGACTCGGCGAAAGGGGCTCTCGGAACGTCTCTCTGCGGCGCGCTTAGAAGCGGAAGCCCAGACCCACGGTGCCGACCAGGGGATCGACGTCGAACTCGTTGCCGTCGTCACCAGCGGTGATGGGAAGGTAGCGAATCGCTGTGCCCAGAGCCCACTTGCTCTGCCAGCCGAAATACCAGTCAGCTCCCAGTTTGGCGCCAAACCCCAACTCGCTGCCGAATCCGGGCTCGGTGACGTTGAAGCCGCTGTCGCCGTAGCTCACGCTGCTCACGAAGGGACCTACGAAAACATCGTACTTCTTCTCGGGCGTGAGATGAATGTTGAGTCCCACACTGATCGCATCGAGATCCACACCTGGGCTCGACATCGTCCAGTCGTCCCCGATGTCCACGATCCGGTTGCCGTCGAGGCCAAGAAAGAGCGCGTCCAACTCCACCCCAAGGCGGGGGCCCAGCAACCGCTCGATGCCCAAACCAAAGCCCGTGCCGTCGCCGATCATCCGTTTCGTGGTCACGAACGGTGACAGCAGGTCACTCGGATTCTGTCGTGTCGGCCCAACCATCAGGCTATCGCCCGCTGCGTCGGCGCTGGCACCAAAGAAGCGAAACACCCAGCTGGCGGCGACCGCGTCGCGCGTCACGCTGGCGGTAAACGTCGAGGCCTCTTCCAGGCCGTTCAGCTTCGTGATCGTCGCAAAGCTGTATTCGTAGTCACCGGGTTTGAGCGGCAGCGTATCGCCCGGATCGAACGTCCACTTGTTGGGACCGATCTGGGTCAAAGCCGAAAGATCGCCCGGCGTGCCGTCAGGCAGCGTGATCCCCGTAATCTCCACATCGCCCTCGCTGTCCGACAGATCGATTGTGATGAGGCCGCTGTCGGCATCCGGCGCGCCGATCATGGGCGCGCTCAAGCGGGGCTTCGTACGCTCCACATCGACTTTCGCACTGCAGTCAGTGTTCTGGCTGCCGGAACCATGGCGCGCATTCGCCACGAACGAGTATTGCCCGTCCGCTGTCGGTTTGTAGCTCCAGGCGTTCTCTCCAGCACTTTCGAGCCGCGCCACGTCACCCGCCATGCTGGGCTCGGTAACCGAGGTCACGGAGATCTCCGCACCGTCGGTCGAACCGCGAACGGTAATGACATCGGTAGCGGCATCGAAGGTCGCCTTCAGTTCACACGTCGGCGGCGGCACCATTCGCTTCGATCCAGGGCCGCTGGTCATCGAGAGATTCAGACAGGTCTTCGGAATGGTCAAGGTATAGACATAGGCACCAGACTCGACTTCGACTTGCCATGCCGGGAAGGGAGCAGCCCCTTTCCACATGATGCTCTTGACGCAGGCCGCCTTGCCCCGCTTCCGGAAGGCCATCCACTCGAACTCCGTCCCCGCAGGAAGTGAAACTTCGGTGGCTTCACCCGCGCGGACCGCCTCGAAAAGCTTGTCCGGATCGCCATCCCACTTTGCCAATGTCAGGACGTCTCTCAAGTCAGATTCGTACTTGACAAACAGACGCTGCAGGTCGGCCTCGGTCGCTGCGGGCTCGCGCGAGAAAGTCGTCTGCGGGCGTCCAAAGGCCGTTACCGGAACGACGCGATCACCGCCTTGGCAGCCATCTTCCTCACCAAACACGGGAGCCGCCGCGAGCGGGGCCAACAACAGCGCGGACGCCACCCATGAACGGATCCCAAGGCTTCTAAGAACTCTCATGCTGAGTTACTCCCTGGCGCTCGTTGCGCCACCAGTTTAAATGTCATTGCAGTCTCCCCGACAGGATTGCCAAGGCCCTTAGATTCTGTGCTGGAGCGCCCTACAAGTCAACAGTTCTCAGCGGTTTCCGGCCCTTCTCGGTGCTCGCTTTCCGGTAGCGGCCGCCACCCAGCGGCGCGGACCGACAATTTTGGGCACACCGTGCCCCTCGGTGGCCGGAAACCGAGTAGTGGGGTCACTCGCGACGCCGTCCGAGCGACAAGGAGAATCGAAAGGACTGCCAAGAATGGCCTTTGAGTAACTGTCCCTTTGCGTCATGTTTCAGCGTTTCGAGCCCCCGCGCTCGGTAGCTGGTACGGGATTTGCTCACTTAGAAATCCGAATGAGTCGAAGATCGCCATCACAAGGATTTTCAACAGCAGCCGTACAC
>JABDJF010000328.1 GCA_013002645.1 Myxococcales bacterium | reverse complement strand
CGGCCAGGTGAACGAAACGTACGATCCACCAACCCTGGCGAGGTCGCGTGTGTTCAAAGTGCCTGGACGGGGCGCTTTACCGCCGGGGTTGGCTTGGGTTGAAGGAGGAAGGCGAAGCGATTCGGATTCGTACTATCTCTCCGACTACTATCTCGAGGGCTGGGATTGATCTCCTCGTCGAGCGGGGATCGACGTGCGAAGGCTTCCTAAGGAGCGCCACCGAAGCGGAGCTCTTCGAGGATCCGGACATCGTGGTCTGTGCTTCACTTGTGGTGCAAATCTCTGTAGAGTTCGACATCCATGGGTTCCAAACGCGCCCGCGCCTGGACGGCGCCCTTCCTCGTCACGACCGTGCTTTCGCTCGGCCACTCCTGTGAGGAGCCGCCTCCGCCTGAGGAGCCAAGCACGAAATCGCATCGAGGCGAGCCGTCCTCGCTCAAGCCAGGTTACGAGATTCATCGTGACTCGAACGGAACGTGCTGGCTCCGGGAAAAGCCGCGGCCTCGAACCAAGGGGGAAAACTACAATCCTCCTCCTCCCCGTCTAGTGGATTGCCCGGAGGACTCGAAAGACTGAGCATGCCGCGGGCGTCGGACCGGGTGAAACGGGAATGGGAACTACGCGTGGAGGCCGAGTACAAATCCGCTGCCTTCGTGCACCACTTGGTCCTTTGGATCATCCAGCTCGGCCTCTCGCCGGATCTGATCCACGATGGGCTTCGCGTGGTCGAGGATGAGCTTGATCACGCCGAGATGAGCCACAAGGTCTATGTAGCCGCGGGAGGCCGGCAACCGCCGGTGCTCGACCGAAGTTTGTTGGGCGTTCCTCGCAACCCGCGTGTCCCCCTCGAGCTCGATCTCGTAGAGTGGGGCACCAGCCTCTGTCTTGGCGAGACGGTGGCCGTACGATTGTTTGCCCACCTTCGAGAGGGCTGCACGGTGACCGTCGCGCGCGATACTCTGGAGCGCATCCTTCGCGACGAAGTGCGTCACCGGCAGTTTGGTTGGGACCTGCTCGGCTTGCTGCTCGAGATCCCGACCGGACGCCAGGTCCGCGAAGCGATCACGGCCCGGCTACCCTCGGTGTTCTCGGAGCTCGAACGGAGCTACGGAGCAGGCGCGGACCCGGTGGCCTCTCAATTCCAAGAGGAAGATCGCGCCTGGGGACTCGCCGCTCCCGAAGAATACGCCCGGGTGTTCGAAGAGACCTTCGAGAAAGACTTTCAGCCGCGTCTTGCCGAGTTAGGGATCGACGCCCAGCCCGCGTGGGCGACACGCCGCGAATGGGCCGGCGAAGACTGTGCGAAGGCGCAAAGTTTCTCTGGACCAGACCTGTGAGCGTCGCGTGGACGAAGGTGGAGGAAGTCGAGGGTGCAGCGCTCGACCAGCTCAAGCAGGTGATGTGCGTGAGGGGGTAGGGCGCATCCTGTGATCGGCAGTCACCCGGACTTCTGGGGAAGCCGCGCGCGAAACACAGGAGGCTCAGCAATGCAAAGTGAGTCTTTCGCCGAACAGAATCAGGGCAACGAAACGCGTGTCGCGGCTACGCTGGTAGCAGCGCTGCTGGTCATTGCTTCGCAGGGTCCGAGAGCTACTGGGGTGCGGGTCCGGTAGTCCTAAGTCGGCATGAGCACGGCACCAGTTTCAGCGATCGCCGAGCGCGCCGTCGCGCCACCGCTCGAGAAACTTCTCCGGATCTAGGATCGTCGAGCCATCTCCAGCGACCGACAGGTCGGCACCATGAATGAGCACGTCTTCACCGAGCGCTGGCGCTCCCTTTACGCCGTGAAACAAACATCGGTCGAATCGGCATTCCGAGATCTGGAAGTCCGTGAAATCGACATCGCGGAAGTCACAGACGTGGAACGTGCACCCTATGGCGCGCCCCAAGCGGCCGCCACTCGCCTTCCGCGAGATGATCGAGTCTCGAAAGCTGCAGTTCTGGAATCGGCTCCCTTCAAAGGAAGCGTCCACGAGCGCGGCATCAAAATCACATCGTTTAACATCCGTGTTGGCGATCAGAATCCGGGATGCGTTCAAGTCCCGAAGATTGCAGCCGATGACCTTGGCGTCTGCGAGTGTCGCCAACGAAAGGCGCGATCCTTCGAACGTGCACCCGATGATGGTGGCCTTCGCGAACTTCGTGAAGTGAAGATCTACCTTGGATAGGTCGCACCCGAGAAGACGGGCATGGCTCAGGTCGGTGTGGGTGAGGTTTCCCTTGCTGAGGGTGCAATCCGTGAACATCGCACCACGGAGGTCCATCGCCGATGCATGAAACCCGAGAAGCGTTTGTCCCTCGACGACGAGGCGGCCGGGCCCCTTCCCGCCAGCCTTCAACCATGAAGTGTGCGCTTTGTAGAGTTGCCGATCGAGTTGGCGGCTTAGCGCATTGATGATTGGGGTCAGCGCAGGCATGCCGGTGTTGTATGGGTGTATTCGTCGCAGCCGTGATGAAGTGGCTCGAGGTGAACCTCGTCTGCGCTTAGCGGCCTTCCAAGGGGCTATCCCTCCGAGCCGAGTCGACGGTCAGGACGGCGGGATCCGTTGTCTCTAGCGATGGTTCTGGCGAACCGGGTGGCGGGCCGTACTGGTTTGGGCTTGGAGTCCCAGGCAGGAGATAGAAAACCAACAGAACCAATGCGCCGATGCCAGTGAAGAGGATGAGGAGGAGCCAGCCGCTGGTGCCGCGGTCGTGCAGGCGGCGGACCGATACCCCAATGCCGGGCAGAAAGACTGCGAGGGAGAACAGCATGTTCCCGCCGTATATGACAACGGCTACTATCGGCGCAGCATCCGAATCCGCACCAAGTGAGGCTACCGAGATCCCTATCAATGCATAGCCAAAGAAAATGATCGCCGTGTTGACGAGGGTGAACGTCCAATAAATACTCGCGGCGTCCTGCCCGACTGCGGAAGTCCAGGGCCTTCTTCCAGACCCCCAGGTAGATGTCTTTGATCGATCCCATGCCTCGCTGCCTTTCTACGGCGATGGCGGCCCATCTGACGGTAGACGGCAACGTCCGAAGATCGCCCCGCTGCCGCGCGATGTTATCACAGCGGGGATCGCCCAAGAACCCACCTGCACAAATTACGTATAGGCGCGAACCATGCGCAGTCGGTCGCAAGGCCCATTCGGTTCTTCGTTGGTTCCCTGTTTCACTTCGCTGGGCTCCAAGGACATTGTTCTTCCCTTGGGTGCAGTTCCTGGGTAAATCTACGCGCGGTGAGCGAAGTCTCGGACGAAGAACTGCTGGTAGCGTATCGGGAGGGCGACCGAATGGCCTTTCGGACCTTGTTTCACAGGTACCGTGGGCCGATTTTCAACTTCCTTCTGCGCCGGGTTCGCAATCGGGATCGCGCTGAGGAGCTCTATCAGGACGTGTGGGCCAAGGTCATCGAGCGCTGCGGCGAGTTTCGAGGCGATTCGAAGTTTTCGACTTGGCTCTACACGATCGCCCGGAACCGCGTCATCGACTACTCGAGGCGCATGAAGTTTCGGACCTATAGCTCGCTCGACGCACCGCGGCGCGATACGGGAGCGCCGCTGGTTGAGCAGGTCGCCAACCCGGGGCCGTCGACGGAGGACCTTGCCCAGGGAAAGACGCTCAAAGAGAGGATTGCCGAGGCGGTCGAAGAGCTCCCTGAGGACCAGAAGGAGGTGTTCTTGATGCGGCAGCTCCAAGGGCTCAAGTTCAACGAGATTGCCGAGGTGGTCGATGTCCCCGTGAATACAGTGAAGAGCCGAATGCGCTATGCTTTGGACCGGCTGCAACACCAGCTCGGTGATCTGAGGGAGCAACCGTCGTGAACGAGGTCGGTGAAGTTGGAAGCTGAAGAACGCACAGATCAGCTATTCGAGCTCGTCGAGCGCGAGGCGTTCGATCCCGAGGGTGTGGAAGCGTTCCTCGCCGAGCACCCCGAGTACCGCACGGAGTTCGAGCAGATGAAAGCGTCGCTCGCACTGTCGGCGGAGCTCCCGATGGAGGAGCCGCGCGCAAGTCTCGACGCCGCCATCTTCGAGCTCGCCGACGCGCGCGTGCCGTCGACGGGCACGGCGGCGTCGAGCTCGAGCTCCACCAATGGGAGCCCCGCGACGATCCAAGAGAAGCCGGAGCAGAGTACCGTTGCACACCTTCCGGTCGGCCGGCCCTGGGGCCAACCGCTCGCCATGGCTGCCGTGGCGATGCTCGTGGTCGGAGTTGGCCTGGCGACGATCGGCATTCGTGATCGTTCAGGCGATGGGCCCGTTGCGGAGGTCGAGGCGACACCATCAGCGGACATCGCGGATAAGGTGGCGGATGCACCATCCGAGGAAGCAGTCGTCACTGCGAAGCCAATGGAAGTGGAAACTAAGCCAACGGACCAATTGGCAGCGGCGCCTGCACAGCCGGAGGAGAGCAAGGCGGCCGCAAAGGGGAAACCCAAGAAGGCCAAGCCAAAGCCGGAGGAGCCTGTCCAGCTTGCGCAAAAGACGCCCGACGAGGCGCCTCCGAAGACACCGGCCGAGTCGCGTCCGGTCGCGGAGGCGGAATCCGTCGAGCAAACTGAGCCGCTTCCGTCGCTTCGCGCCAAAGGCGGGAAGACCACGCCCGCGCTTGTGGGAGGCGACGCCGTCGGCACGGGCTCCGCGTGCCAAAAGCGTGTGGCTCTGTTCGAAAAGCTGATGGCGAGCGAGAGCTACAAGCCGTCCGCCCAAGAGCAACTGGATGTCGGTGTCTGCTACAAGAAGCTGGGCAAGAAGAAGGCGGCTCGCCGGTGGCTCGAGGGCGCCTCGCAGGATCCCGCGACACGCGACCGCGCGCTGAGGGCCCTCGAAGCGATCCAATAGAACGAGGC
>JABDJF010000323.1 GCA_013002645.1 Myxococcales bacterium | reverse complement strand
CGTGCTGGCGCTCTACGGCGTGCACCGAAGCGCACTTCTGCTCGCGTACCTGCGCCACCGTCGTGAGCGGTCGCTGCCGTCGTTCCGATTCGACGAATCGGACCTGCCCCTGGTCACGGTTCAGTTGCCGATGTTCAACGAGATGTTCGTGGCAGATCGGCTCATCGACGCCGCGACTCGAATCGACTACCCGGCCGATCGCCTCGAGATTCAGGTTCTCGACGACTCGACCGACGCCACGTCTTCGATCGCTCGGGCCAGGTGCGAGGCGCTGAGGGCGCAGGGATTGGACGTCGTCTATCTTCATCGCGCGGACCGCCACGGCTTCAAGGCGGGAGCGCTCGAGGCCGGGATGAAGGTCGCGAAAGGCGACTTCCTCCTGGTCTTCGATGCGGACTTCGTACCGGAGCCGGGAATCGCCCGTGCGCTCGTCCAGTTCTTCACGGACCCTGCGGTCGGCATGGTGCAGGCCCGCTGGGCCCACCTGAACCGAGACCGGTCTTTGCTTACGCGCTGCCAGGCCATGCTGCTCGACGGGCACTTCGTCATCGAGCACAGCGCGCGCAACCGGTCGGGACGCTTCTTCAACTTCAACGGCACCGCAGGCATGTGGCGTAAGTCAGCCATCATCGACTCCGGTGGTTGGCAGCACGATACGATCACCGAGGACATGGACCTCAGCTACCGTGCACAGCTCGCGGGCTGGAAGTTCGTGTATGCGCCGCAACTGAGCGCGCCTGCAGAGCTGCCGTCCGAGATGAACAGCTTCAAAGGGCAGCAGTACCGATGGGCGAAGGGGTCGGTTCAAACCGCGCGCAAGCTCCTCCGCACGATCCTGAGAGCCCGAGTGAGTCGCCAAGTGAAGGTCGAAGCTGTGTTTCATCTGACCAACAACTTCGCGTACCTCTTCTTGTTGGTGCTGGCGTTGCTCCAGCTTCCAAACATGTTGATCCGTCGTCAGTTGGAACACCCAGAGCTACTGATGCTCGATGTGCCCATGTTTCTGGCTACCTGTGGATCGGTCGCGGCGTTTTACGTCGTCGCGCATCACGATCTGTACGGCGGTCGGTGGGAAGCTATCAAACGATTGCCTGTCATGATGGCGCTTGGAATCGGCCTGTCGATCAACAACGGAAGGGCGGCGATTGAAGGCTTGTTCGGACGGGACGTCGAGTTCGTTCGGACTCCGAAGCGCGGCGTCCTCGACGGCGGGCCCAAATTGCCTGCAAAGGGCTACCGCGGCCGCTGGCCATGGCACAACACGGTCGAGCTCGTGTTCGCGCTCTACTGCACCGCGAGCCTGCTGATCGCAATCGCGACCCAAAGCTGGGCGAGCGTTCCCTTTCTGCTCCTGTTTTGCGCAGGCTTCAGTTGGGTCGGCTTAGCCAGCCTGCACGAAGCGCTGCTGCCCGGTCAGGGCGACGTGGAGCTAGCGGCACAGGAGCCGTCGACGCATTCCTCGCCGAGCCCGCAGTCGATGTTGAGCTGACACTCGGCGAGCACCTCGCTGCTTCTAACACAGAGGTTCTGCTCCTCGACAGGCGCGCAGAAGCGGATGGTCGTGTCGATCCGCGCGCACTGTTCGTCGGTATCGCAGGGCGTGCGGCATTGCCCGCGCACACAGACGCGATCGGGCTGACATTCGTTCTCGGGACAGAACTGCTCTGGACGGGTGTCGGGGATACACTGGAACGAGCTACAGTACTCGTACTCGGCACAGTTCGTGTCGTCGGTGCAATTGGTGAGGCAACTCTCATCGGTGCAAGGCCTACAGGCGCCCGCGACGCATTGCTGGGTCTCGGGGCACGGACCGTCGAGACAGGTGATGAGGCACTCACCATCGATGCAGATTCGCTCGTCTCCACACTCGAAATTGAATTGGCAGTTGAATGGAGGCGGGTCGGGTTCCCCTTCGAGCGGGTTCAGGCAGAGGCCGCCGTCCGCGCAGGTCGTACCGATTGGACAGTCGTACGCTTCTTGGCATTCGCTGGCGCAGCCAAGCGTCGTGCAAAGCTCACCGACCGCGCAGTCGGTGTCGGCCTCGCAGAAATCTCGCTGCGGCGCGGGTTGAGGGTCGCATTCGTCCCCCCGGCACAGGAAACACCCGCGCTCGCTCAGCGGCCCGTCGGCGATGCAGAAGTATTGGGAGTCCCTGTCACAGCCGGCGACTCCGAGTAGCACGATGATGAGAATCCCAATGCGTTTCATGAGAGGTTCGACGCCCGAGCGCTGGGCTTATTCATCGCCAGGATTGGCTTGAAACCCGAGCAATTCCGTTGGATAAGGGGACGGTATGAGTGGCCACAGCAAATGGTCGACAATCAAGCGGCGCAAGGGTGCTCAAGACGCCAAGCGCGGGAAACTATTCACGAAAGTCATCAAGGAGATCACCATCGCCGCGCGCTCGGGCGGAGGTGATCCGGATGGCAACGCGCGGCTGCGGCGTGCCATTGATCTCGCGCGGGGCGTGAACATGCCTGCCGACAACGTGACTCGGGCAATCCAGAAGGGGACGGGCGAGCTCGAAGGCGTTCAGTACGAAGAGCTCGTTTACGAAGGAGTTGGCCCCGATGGGACGCTGTTCATCTGCGAGGTGGTCACCGACAATCGCAATCGGACGATTGCCGAGGTGCGAAAGCTCTTCGACAAGAACCACGGACAGGTTAGCAGCACAGGGTCGGCCCTTTGGGCTTTCGAGCAACAGGGCATCGTCCGAGTCGACAAAGAGGCAGCGAGCGAAGAGCAGCTGTTCGAGGCAGCCGTGGGCGGCGGTGCCGAGAACATGGAGCTGGTTGGAGATGAATGGGTCATCACCACCCCGCGCAACGATCTCGATGTGGTGCGCGATGCAATCTCGAATGCGGGAATCACGGTACGAGAAGCGGCACTCGAGTACATACCGAATAATCCAAAAGTCGTAGAAGGGCGCGATGCCCAGAGAATGATGCAGCTCTTCGAGGCGCTGGACGACCACGACGACGTGCAGAACGTGTTTTCCGACTTCGAGCTCAGCGAGCAAGCGCTCGCCGAAATGGCGTGACCGGGAGATGCGCATCCTCGGCATCGACCCCGGAAGCCGGCGCACCGGCTGGGGCGTCGTGCAGCTCGAAGGAACGAGGCTTCGTCAGGTCGGCGCAGGAACGATCAGTGTCGCTGAAAAGCTGCCGCTCGCGACGCGTCTGCACCTGATCCACCAGGGCCTCGAGCAAGTCGTCGGCGAGCACCGGCCCGAAGCAGTTGCCGTGGAGGAGATCTTCTTCGCGAAGTACCCAAACGCTGCGTTGAAGCTGGGCCATGCGCGCGGCGTAACTCTGCTGGTTGCGGCGCAATCCGGGCTGGAGGTCCATCAGTACCCACCGGCAGTCGTCAAGCGCACCGTGGTTGGACGTGGCGCGGCCGACAAGACGCAGGTGGCACGCCTGATCACAGCGCTCCTCGGACT
>JABDJF010000301.1 GCA_013002645.1 Myxococcales bacterium | reverse complement strand
ATGCCGAGCTGGTCGGCCACGGCAATGACGTCGTCCGCACAATCCTTGAGTCGAAACGAGCGGCTACGAATCCCCTGGCCGTGGCCGCGATGATCCACCGCCAACACATGGTAGCGCTGCGCGAGCTCGGGAAACGCGGCGAACCAGTTCAACCGCGCCGTGGCGCCAAGGCCGTGGAGCAGCACGAGGGTAGGCGCACCCTTTGGCCCTTTGAATTCGACCACGCGAATCCGACCCCGGCCCTCTAGATTCAAAAACAGCTCTTCCCCGCGAGGCTTTCGCTCAGAGGAATCGGTCGTTGCACTATTTCGCAGCGCCTCTGCCATTGCCCAATGGTGTGTGCCATGCTCGAGCGCGGCGCAAGCCGCCAACCATGCGTACTCCAGGCGAATTTTTTGCGGCGTTCGAGGAGGCAGCGCGGGACGACCCCGACGCTGCAACGCAGCCCGACGCGGTGTTCAAGTTCGTTATCACGGGGGACCACGGCGGCACTTGGACCCTCAATCTCAAACGAGGCGCGTCCTCCCCGTTCGTAACCACCGGAGATGGCCCAAAAGAGGATGCATCGATTCACGTCGCGTCCGACGACTGGGTTGCACTGACCACGGGTGAAATGAACCCGATGCGCGCCTTCATGTCGGGGAAAGTCCGCGTCGATGGCGATCTGAAGCTGGCCGTCAATCTTCCGAACGTCGTGAACATGGTGGAGGGCTACGGCATCGGCACGCAGGGGCCGATCTCGTCTGCGATCGCTCGGTTTCGCGGAGCGCTTGCCGCGATCCGACGAAAACATCCCTCGATCGACCCGACGCCGCCGATCGTCTCGGGAAGCTTGCCGTGGGTCGGCGCCGGGCGTGCCCTGGTTCGAGATCCCACCGAGTTCTTCAACGAATGCCGGAAACGTCACGGCGATACCTTTCTCGTCGACGCGTTTGGCTATCGGTTGCTTTGTTTGTTCTCACCGGCCGGCGTCCGAAACCTTTGGCGTCTGCCCGAGGAAACCGCGAGCAAAGCGCTCGCCGACCTCACACTGCTGAGCCACAAGGTGCCGATCGAGCTGTTTGAAGGTCGTCGCACCCTCCCGCACGACCTGTTCTCCCGCGACGATGTGGAAGTCTACCTCGACCATCTCTACAAAGCGGTCGAGCTCGAGCTTTCTGCGCTCGGTGAGTCAGGGTCGCTCGAGTTGTTCGCGTTCACCAAGCGCCTCGCGCACCGAATGGGGCTCGCGAGCTGGGGCGGCATGAGCGCGGCTTCCGACGAACAGCTCGACGCGTTGGCTGCCCACTTCGAGCAGCTAGACGCGTCCGAATCCTTCGTGCACCCGCATAAAGCACTCCTGGCGGTAGCAACGAGAAAACGGCGAGAGCGGCGCGCCATGCACGCCATTGAATCGATCTTTGCGGACATGCTTCAGCAGCGCCGCAGCAGCACCGATGTAAACGACAACGATCTCTTCACCCGGATCTGCGCGTCCTGGGACGATGTGCCGAGCCCCGCGCGAGAAGTCGGCATCGCCCGCGATGTGATCGTGGTCCACATGGGCTCGCAATCCAATCTGTTTGCGGCGATGGCATGGACGCTGATTTTCGCGCTTCGACACCCAAGCATCGTCGACCGGATTCTCTCCGAAGGAGATGCCGTTCTCGATTCGTTCAGTCACGAGTCCATTCGAATGAGCCAGCGGTCGATCGTCTTGCGACGAGTCGTGAGTCCAGTCGGAGTCGCAGACGAGAAGGCCACCTATCGCGTGCAACCCGGCACGCTCATTGCGACGATGCTATCGGTCACCAATCAGTCTGCCGCAAAAGGGCTCGACCAGTTCGATGAAAAGAACTACCGCGGGGCGTCTTTTGTTCGTACCCATGATCTGCCCGCAAGGGAGTTGGTGACCACCTACGGCCACGGCAAGCACATGTGCCCCGCCCACCGT
Organism: Myxococcales bacterium; assembly: GCA_013002645.1. Taxonomy (GTDB): domain Bacteria; phylum Myxococcota_A; class Polyangia; order Polyangiales; family Houyiibacteriaceae; genus SG8-38. The sequence goes on along the minus strand of JABDJF010000301.1, from coordinate 1,285 downwards.
TTCTCGACCTCCGCCATTCGACACTCGGTGGGAGAGATTTTCCGCCGCTACGAGCTTCGCGCAGAGTTCGATGAGCCGCTTCCCCTACCGCGCCAGATTGGCGGCGTGGCGCGCGCGGATCGACCCTGCATCGTCAGGTACATGGCCCGCAGGTAACGACTTTGATGCTCTTTCTCGCGTAGTTTTCGCTTTCTCCCGCCGCGCCACGGCGCCGCGCCACGGGGACACGCTCGCCCTCCAAAAACCAAGCAATTCCAGATACCTGGATACCGGACCGCGAATTCGCGAAGAATGAGGCTTGGTAGCCCGCAGCAGAGGCCTACGATCTCGTTCATGCGCAGCCCCTTCGACCCGGCACTGACGCAGCGTGTTCGCCAGCTGATCGCTGACAAAGGCAGACTCTCGCTTGCCCCCGAGGACTCGCGATTCGAAGGCGTCTGCCCAACTCCCGAAATGGCAGCCGTGTTGAACCGCGTCGCGCCGATCGCCGAGGCCCTGTATCTCGTGATGTCGGCCGACGGCGTCTGCAGCTTGGATGAGAGGGTCGCGCTTCGTGGCGCACTCCGCACGATTACGGACGACGACTTGAGCAAGCCCGCGATCGCCGCCCTTCTCGACCGCTTCGACTCGTCGTTCGAGTCCGAGGGCCTTCGAGAAAGCATGAGTCGCATCGCGTCGCAGATTGCCGGTGATCGTGACGACGCCAGAGCGACGCTCGAGCTTGCGACCGCGTTGGTTGTTGCCGACGGCGAGGTCAGCGACGACGAGCGCAACCTATTGCAGCAGCTGGCTGAGGAAACGGGCCAGGACCCGGATGCTGCCCTCGCCCTGCTCGGCTAGCCGGACGGCCATGCGACTTCACGTAACGTTGCCTCCTCGCCATCGATCTCGAGCGCGATGTGATAGCGGACCTCGTACGCGTCACCCGCATAGATCCGGGGCACGCGGGCCGGATTCACGAACTCGACGCCATTTCGCACCACGCGCCAGGGCCAGAGCTCCCCCGACTTGGTTCGTTGATGCATGTGGCCCGCGACCACGATGGTCTGAAGCCCGCGTTCTTCGGCCCTCACGACAGCTGCAGCAAGATCCGGGTCGCCCCAGTCTCCCCCTTCAGGAAGGAAGTCTGCTCCCCAGATGTCGGTCTTTCGGTCGCCGAGGCCGAGTGGGCCGTTGTGGCCGACGAGCAACAACCGTTCCGTGTCGACCGCATCGAGGAGGGAAATGAGGCGCTCCGTCGACTCCTCCATGTTCGCGATGCCGTAGGCTCGAGACACCTCGGACC
>JABDJF010000287.1 GCA_013002645.1 Myxococcales bacterium | reverse complement strand
CACCTGCAACCACAGAGGGACTATGGATCAAGGTAGAGCCGGGATTCCCGGCGGTCAACTCACTGCTTGACCGGGCTGGCTTTGAGCGCCGCGCGCCCTTCTTTCACGTACACCGTGAAGCGCACAGAAGGGGCGTTGTGGCGTTTCATGACCTGGTCACGCGCGGCATGAAGTTTGCGTACGAACTTGTCGAAGGTGAGCCCCGAGACCGACGCGCCGCATTCCTTTTGCGTCGCGATGAACTTCTCGAATACCTCACGGAAGTGCCCATCGTCGCCCTCGTCGGCGGGTGCCGAGGCCTCGATGAGCTCCTGAGGCACGTGCTTCACCTGAGTCGACTCCTCCGCGTCGTCGTCGTATTCCGAGTACGAGTCCACAATCGCGTTTGGCCGGGTGGGCGGGTCGTTGACCTCGGAGACCACGGACTCCCCGCTGTGTCGAACGGTAGCGCCGACCGCCTGCCGCGAAGATGTGCCTCGATTCGGCCACGATGACGGAGACCGCTGGGGGCGTGACGAGGGCGAACGCGCTGGGCGCGCCGTCGTTGCAAGCATACTCGAGTCCTGCGTTGGGCGAGCGGCCGGCGTCGCGGTGGCCATCTCGTCCGCTGAGTCGATCGGGGCCATCCCTGGTGTCTTTGCGGCGGTCGTGCTCGATGGCGCTGGTTCGAGCGCGACCTGTTTCGCCGTCGGTGCTTCGGTCGAGACGCCGAAGAACCCCGCATTCGCGCTATCCCGTGTCGAGCTCAAGATGTGGTCGAGGTCGACCGAAGAGCGCGTGGCGGCCTCTTCTTTGAAGCCGACGCCAGCACGCAAAGCCGTATTGAGGTTCTCCGCAATCTTCCGATAGTGGCGTCGAAGCTGACCGGCGGGAAGGCTGTCGAGCTCGGCTTTGGAAAGGCTCTCGCTCGTTTTCCGAAGGATCACGACTCCCTTGTCATGCTCAACGTAGAGAAGGGCCAAACCCACAAGAAGAAGCAGTAGGGGCAGACCGATGACCAAGACCCAGGGCAGGGAAGCGACGTCCTCTTTAAAGGTGTTTGCGAAGAGTCCGCCGAGCCCGACGGTGCTTCCCCGGCGGCCGATGGCATAGCCGACCCCAGCGTCCGCGGCTTCGCCTCGGATTCGTGCCGCGATCGCACGAGTGCGCTCGCCTACTTCGACCGAACCCTCGCCATTCTCCATCTTCTCCAGGGCGGGCGCCAGACCGCTTTTCAACTCTGCGCTGCTTGGCGCTTTGGCTCCGCCGACATGAGACGCGATCAACCGATCGCGAAAGAAGAAGACCACGGTTGCGTTCGGCAGCTTGGCTGCCAGACGTTTGGCGAGCCCATCCCCAATCGCCATGCCATGAACGACGGCGCCAACGTATCGGCCGCCGTCGAAGACGGGGCGCGCAGCCATCCGATAGACCTCACCGTTGTAGACCCAGACATCGTCTCGCATGAAGCCTCGAAGCGCATCTCGGACGAGCGGCATCTTGTCGAGCTGGACGGACCCCGTGTCGTTCTTTTCGAGAGTCGCCACGACCTCGCCCTCCGTATCGATCGCGAAGACGAGGTCTCCCTTGCCCTCTTCGAGCTTCGCGTTGAGGGAGTCGAGTTTCTGGCTCAGGCGCTTTCGGGTGCTCGATCCCGGCGTTCCCGCGTGTCCGCTCGAGCTCCGCAGTGTTTGGCGAACCTCGGAATCGACTGCAATGGACGCCAAGGCGTCGAGTCGAAGTCGAGCGTCGAGGCGCTGCCAAAGCTCTGCCTCGACATGGTCCCTTCGTAGTTGCTCTTCGAGCTGAAACTCGGCTTCCCGGCTCGCCGCCGACTTGTTCAAGAACGCACCTGCTAGCGCCCCTCCAACGGCCAAGGCTAGAATCAAGTACCAAAGGCGGGACAACATCGGTTACTTCCTCCGATTCTTGCTGATGGTTACCGGATCGATCTGGAGCGACCGGGCTGCCGGCACCGTGATCCGACGCGATGCGACTTGCTCGGAACCCCGCAAAATTCTCAGCGAGTAGGGGCCGGGCGGAACGTCCTGAAAGCTGAATTTCCCGTTCGCATTGACGGCTGCGCAAGCGACCAGCTCCCGCATGGAATGGAGGTAGCCTCCGACGTGTCCGTAAATGCGATCTCCCAGCTCCCACGGGCCGCCCGGAGGAACCGGGATCACACGAGCCTTACCGGGACCAGCTTCGAGCGGTGTGAACCCCGCTAGCCCTTTGACCGAGAGCTCATGCGTGAAGGCATCTCGGTTCTCGACGCGGATGGTCGTGCCGGAGCGCGCGACGATTGTAGAGGGACTGAGCCCGCCTCCACGAAAGGCAAACCTGCAACCGATGGCAGGCCCCGTGAACTTGCCCGTCAAGACCGCGATTAGAGCGTTGCGATCGTCAGCCGCCGGGCGTTCGGGCAGTGCGCCATTCCAAACCTTCCAGTAGTAGTCCTTCTGATTGGACTCCGAGCTCTCCTCCGCGGAGCCCCCGCGAACCGACCCATCGACCGATTCCGCAGACGCCGCCCCAAACGCGACGAGCACTGCGGTGGCGCAAACGGCCCCCAACCTGACCCAATTCTTCCGATCCCCCATTGGTATTTATGTATTATTACAGCTCCATTGAGAGGGAGTTAACAAAAAGCCCCTTTTTTTCGAGATGTCCCCTAGGGCGCCGCGTAGTCGATGAGCTTGATCGGCTCCGGGTGGAGTCGGGCCCGCATCGAGCGGGTCATCCCTGCGGGATCACCGCCGATTTCAATGGCGGTCGGCTCGTCGAACTGGAGCTCGACGTCCTCGGCGTAGACATCGATGAGATTCTCATGCCTATACGTGCCTTTCCATGCGCTGAGCATGTGTGCAGCGACGTGAAGCGGGTTGCTCGCGACGACTCGGAGGCAGAAGCGATCCGGAGGGCGGTTCTCGGCAAACGGAAAGACGCGCACTCCGAATCCCCAGTAAGGAATCGTCGAGACCAGCGCCGCGATGCAAGGGCCTTCGAAGATGACCTCGCCTTTCTCGATCGGCCGCCCCTGGGGCTGACCATGGAGGTCGAGACGTTCCGCGGCCCCGTGGTTGACAATTCGAACTTCCAGACGCGGTCGAAGCGCGAGCTCGGGGATCGTGAGCATTGGGATCGAGATTGCGTAGGACACCGCACCCGTGGCCCTCTTCCCAATCCAAGGAAGACGCCGAACAAGCGAGCGAACTTCGTGAAAGTGCTTGAGACCGAGTGCATCGAACCCAGCGCCCGCAAATGGCGTGAGCAGGTCCTGCGCTTCGATGAGACGCACGTTCCGATGAGCGCTGTCATGACGCAGCCGCGCCAAATCGGCGAACACGCCTTTTCGTGAAGTCCCAGCGCCAAGTGCCCAGGCGAGTGAGTTACCGGTGCCCAATCTGAGCAGACCGAAGCTGGGCGGCTCTTGATTGAGGCTTCGCGCCTCTTTGCTGATCGAAGTGACCATTTGCACGAATGTGCCGTCGCCGCCTCCTGTCAGCACCACTGGATAACCGGATTCGACGATGTCGAGCGCGATGCCGTGCGCCTCGTCGAGGCTCCGCGAGAGAAACAGATCGCCGCGACCGACCAGTCGGTCGAAGCTTTCCACGAGCTCGTCCGTCACCTGCCTGGCGTTGCCGTTCAAGACGACGGCCACGCGATCGGCCTTGGACGACAAGGCGCTAGAGCCGCAGAAGTGCGGCCCCCCAGGTAAAACCCGCACCAAATGCCGGCATCAGAACCAGGTCGCCCTTTTTGGCGCGCCCCTCCTGGACGGCTTCGCTAAGCGCAAGCGGAATCGAAGCCGCAGTGGTGTTCCCATACTTCTGGATGTTGTGGACGACCTTCTCGGGCGCGATCTTGAGCTTCTGTGAAACGAACTCGTTGATGCGCTTGTTAGCCTGATGGGGGACCATCAGGTCGAGTTCCTCGGTCGACACGCCGTTGCGTTCCAACACGGAGAGACTGACTTCAGGCATTTTCGCGGTCGCCCATCGAAACACGTTGCGCCCGTTCATGGACGGATTCACCGTCTTGTCGTCGATCATTTCGTGCGTGAGGCGAGGGATGTAGGCACTGGCCGGTCCTTCGAGCCACAGCTCCTTCGCCCCGCTTCCGTCTGCGTGAACTTCGACGTCGATGAGGCCCCGATTCTCATCGTCGAGCGACCCGAGGATCGCACAAGCGGCGCCGTCGCCAAACAGAACCGTCACGTCGCGGCCCTCGTCACTGAAATCGAGGGCGGTCGAGTGAACCTCCGCGCCGACCAACGCGACGCGCTCGTACATGCCACAGCGAATCCAGGCGTCAGCGATCTGCAAGCCGTAGAGAAAACCGCTGCACTGGTTACGTACATCGAGTGCCGGGACACCGGCGAGGCCGAGCTTGTCGCCCAGGAAACAGCCGCTGCCTGGGAAGTTGAAGTCGGGTGACAGGGTCGCGAAGATGATCGCGTCGATTTCCGACACGTCGATGCCTGCGTTTTCGCACGCCATCTTCACGGCTGGCAACGCGAGGTCGCTCGCCCCAATGCCGCTTTTCTCGATGTATCGGCGCTCCTTGATTCCGGTGCGCTGCTGAATCCACTCGTCGCTCGTATCGAACATCTTCGCGAGGTCGTCGTTGGTGACGACCTTCGAGGGCACGTAATGCCCGAGCCCCAAAATAGCGGTCCTTGTCATAAATCGAGCCCCTTCCGGATTTGCCGCGGAGCGTAGCGAAAGCGCCGCTCAAAGTCGACGCGGCGTCTGCCCTCCCGGGCTGCATCCCCACCGCGGGGAATGCGCCTTTGCACGGGCCTGCTATATGTCCGGCCGCTCTGGCCGAGTGGCGGAATTGGCAGACGCGCCGGATTCAAAATCCGGTATTCGCAAGAATGTGTCGGTTCGAGTCCGACCTCGGCTACCACGAGCTCCCAGCTGACGAAACAATCGGGCCTTTCGTACTGGCTTCCTGAGCGCTGCGCGCAGAAGTCGACGTACGCAGGGGCGCGGGAAACCGCGTCATGGGGTGGAGTCGACGTAGCGAGTGACAATCTGCATGCATGCAGCCACCGCAGATTGGGCGCGAGCTCCGAGGCGAGGCTTGCGTGGTCAAAGCCCCCAAGTGCATCCGACCACATTTGCAAGCCGAGCCGTTCGGCGGAACCCCGTATCGCGCTTTTTTCCGCGCCCCGGTCTCGCGCTACTCGAGCGTCTTGATCTTCAAATCGAGCAGCTGCGCCGGGTCGACGCGCGACGGTGCGGAGGTCATCAGGTCGTTGGCTCGCTGCGTCTTTGGGAATGCGATTACGTCGCGAATCGACTCGGTCTCCGCGGCCAACATCGCGATTCTGTCCATACCGAACGCAATGCCGCCGTGGGGCGGCGCGCCGTACGTGAGTGCGTCCAGGAGGAAGCCGAACTTCTCGCGGGCTTCTTCGTCGCTCAGGCCGATCACTTCGAAGACCTTCTTCTGAACTTCGGGGTCGTGCAGGCGAATCGAGCCGCCTGCGATCTCGAAGCCGTTGAGCACGAGATCGTAGCGATAACAAAGAACCTTGCCCGGGTCGCTTCCGAGCAGGTCGATGCATTCATCGTGCGGGCGAGTGAAGACGTGGTGCGCTGCTTCCCAGCGCTTCTTCTCCTCGTTGCGATCGAACAACGGCGGGTCGACGACCCAAAGGAAGTTCCAATTCCCGGCGCTGCCGGTCTCTGGAATCATGCCGAGCTTTCGCGCGACGTGCAGACGAAGGTTGGCCATCACGGTGTGGGCCTTCGCCGTCGGCCCGAACTGGAAGAAGATCAGATCTCCGTCTTCCGCTCCGACCTTTTCGTTCACGGCCTTTCGGAATTCAGGCGTGACCATTTTGGCGAGTGGGCTCTGCAGCCAGTTGCCATCGCCGTCGACCTTGGCGCGCGCCAGGCCTTTGGCGCCCATCTGACGGACGAACTTCTCGAGCGCGTCCAGATCCTTTCGCGAGAAGCCGTGGCCAGAAGGAACGACCATCGCCTTCACGATCTCGGCAGGAAGGTCTCTTCGGTACGCGCCGTCGTTGAACTTCTTTGCGATCGGCTCCAGCATGCCGATTCCACCGCCGCCGTGCTCGACGGTCAGGTCCGTGAGGTCGACGTGCTCCATTCCAAAGCGCATGTCGGGCTTGTCGTTGCCGAAGCGCTCCATCGATTCCGCATAGGGAATCCTGGGGAATTCCCCGCTTGGGTAGTGCTCGAGCAGGTCGATTCCGAGGACGTCTCTCCAGAGCCGGAACACCAGCCCTTCGAGGACCTTGAACAGGTCGTCCTGATTGATGAACGACATCTCGATGTCGATCTGCGTGAACTCGGGCTGCCGATCGATGCGCAGGTCCTCGTCACGAAAGCAGCGAACGATTTGGTAATACTTGTCGTAGCCCGCGCACATCAGCAGCTGCTTGTAGAGCTGCGGACTTTCTGCGAGCGCATAGAAGTGGCCCCCGTAGAGACGGGAAGGAACCAGGAAGTTCCTCGCCCCGCCCGGCGTGTATTTCACCATGAACGGCGTCTCGACCTCGATGAACCCGTTGTCGCTGAAGTAGTTGCGGGCTTCGTGGTTGAGCTTGCTCCGCATCATCAGGTTCTTTTGGAGCGCCGGTCGTCGCAGATCGAGGTAGCGATATTCGAGGCGCTTGTCCTCGCCGGTGCTGATCTGATCTTCAATCTCGAATGGAGGAGTCTCCGCCTTGTTGAAGATGGTCGCTTCGAGCGCAATCACCTCGATGGCCCCAGTCGCGAGCCGGGGGTTGCGAAGGCTCGTGCCGTCGTCCTTGGCGCCCCGATCCCGAACCTTGCCTCGTATGCCGAGCACCCACTCCGAGCGCGCTTTGTCAGCGGTTTCAAAGGCGGCTTGGTCGCTGGTCTCCGGGTCGAAGACCACCTGGGTCAGCCCATCGCGATCGCGTAGGTCGATGAAGATGCAGCCGCCGTGGTCGCGTCGGTTTTGCACCCAGCCGAAGAGCACGATCTCCTGACCGATGTTCTCTTCCCTCAGTTCACCGCAACTATGTGTACGCTTGAGCTCGTCGATGAAACGGGCCACCGCAGGCCTCCTTCAGCCCGGTTTTTCGGGCGCGGCGGGAAGGTAGCCGCCTCGCACCTCCCGTCAAGTACGCACCGATTTCCTCGCATGTACAGGCAGTTGCGCTTCTGCGGCCCGCCGTAGACAATGCGCAGCGGGGACACGCGACCAGTCGAGTGAGGGAGATATGGCTGCCGAAGAGATCGAATGCCACGTATGTGGAGCGAGCAATCCCAAAGCGTCGGAGCGCTGTCGCTCCTGCGGAGCGCGCCTGTCAGAGCTCGCATCGGAGCTCAGCGACGAGGAGGTGTACGCCCGTCGACATCAACCGGACGAGTTCGAACCTCGCTGGGTATTCATCTCGTTTGGGCTCTTCTTGGTGATGGCGGCGCTTGCCGTGGCGCTCTTGCCGCTCATCATTTCCGCATATGATCCGCAGGGCTTCCCCGGGATTGTCATCATCATCATCCTTTGGTTCGTCGGGGCCGGGGCCATCAACTACCTCTCGCCCGGGAAGAACTTTCTCGAACCGCCGGTCGCAGGATTCCTCGCGGCGATTCCCACCATGATTTACCTCTCGAGCATTGCGGACGTCTACCAACTCTCGACGGGCGCCTATGTGCTTGGCGTCTTGATGGCCACGATGATGGCGCTCATGGGTGCCTTCGTGGGCAACCTCCTTGGGAGCGACGACGAAAAGCCCGTGCCGAAAAACAAGCGCCCAAGGCCACGGCGATCGCGCAAGCCCAAGGCAGCCTGAGCGCCAAGAGGACGAGCAGAGGCGAGCTAAAGGCGCAGGCGGAGCCCGAAGCCGGGGATCAAGACGAAGCCGCCCCGGTTGAGCGAGGCTCCCGCGTGGTCGATGAACCAGTATTCGTACGCGGCGGTCAGCTCCACCAGCGCGTGTATCCGCCGCACGCCGAGCGCCATGCCGATCACGGGCCCCAGTCGGACCCCCGCTCCGCTGGCGCGCTGCTCGGAGCCTGTGACCTGGAACTCCCCGAAGACGTACTCGCCGCTGCCGCGCGCGCCCAGCCAGAGCTCGTAGACCCCTCCGAAGTCGACCCCGTAAACAAACGGAACCTCGAACCCGACGCGCCCGCCGCTACCGGATCGATCGCGATCGGGAATCCAGCCACCGTACGGCGCGAGACCGACGATCAGGCTCGACCGAGTCGTTCCCTCTTGCAGCACCCGCTCATAGCGCGCCTCGGCTTTGACGGTGGCGCCGGAGACCATCAAGCCCAGGTCCCAGTTCTTGGCGATGCCGTAGCGCCCGTACGCCATGGGCACCACGCCGCCCGCGTCCGCTGCGTAGCGGTACTGCGATTGTCCGGGGTCGAGGACGGCTGGGTCTCTCAAGTCGCCGAGCGGCACCCGCGCAGCCCCACCCAGGGCGAGGTCGGTCCGGTGTTGCGGCGTCGTCGAACCGCCGCTCATCGCGGGCACTGCGGTCGCACAGCCGCCTAGACCTACGAGTAGAACTAAGAGCGACGCGAGCACGAAAACGAGCCCAGTCCACTTCACGGTACGGTTCGTAGCTTAACTTTGGCTTGCCTGGGATCTTTTGCGTCAGGCGGGGCGTCGCGTCCGCCTGGAGCGTCGATGAAGTCGGCCATGAGATCGTAGTCCGCAGCGTCGGTCACGAGGACTCGTCGCATCTCGCCGGCACGGGCCGTACCATTGGCTAAGTACACGCTTCCGTCGACCTCGGGCGCCTGGCCCCACCATCGCCCTTGAAGCAGCAGGTCACTTTCGTCGCTCAGGCCTTCGACCAGCACGTCAAGCTCGGTTCCGACGCGCAGATCCAAGCGCTCACGACTGATCGGACGCTGCACGTCCATGAGGGTCTCGTACCGAGCTGCCGCAACATCGGCATCCACCGCATCGGCCATGTCGTGGCTCGGCGTGCCTTCCTCGGGCGAGTACAGAAACACCCCGACATGATCGAACTCGGCCCATTCGACGAAGCTTCGAAGCTCCTCGAAGTCAGCCTCGGTTTCGCCCGGGTGACCGACGATGAACGTGGTCCGAAAGACGAGGTCGGGAATCGCCCGACGCAAGCGCTCGACCACCTTATACATGCGGTCCCCGCCGTGTCCGCGACGCATCGCGCGAAGCATCGAATCCGACGCGTGCTGCAGCGGCATGTCGATATACGGGAGAACCTTCTCCTGCTGCGCGATCGTCTCGATGAGAGAGTCGCTGAGCTTTTCCGGATAGAGGTAGTGAGCGCGAACCCAGCGAATACCATCGACGGCCGCGAGTGCAGAGAGGAGCTCGGCGAGCGACTCCCGTTTGGCAAGGTCCCGCCCGTACGCAACGGTGTCCTGGCTGATCAAGTTCAGCTCGACGACGCCTGCGGCGGCCAAGATGCCGGCCTCCCGAACGAGATCCTCGATCGTGCGGGAGCGCTGCTTGCCCCGAAACGACGGGATCGCGCAGAAGCTGCACTCCCGGTTGCAGCCCTCGGCGATCTTCATGTAGGCGCGATGGGTCTCGCCGGACAGGACCCTCGGGTCGCTGGCGCGCATGGTGTACTGCGCCGGGTTGCCGACGAGCATCCGTTCCTTGGCCCCACCGAGCACGCTCTTCAGCTTCAGCATGTCGCTCGAGCCCAAGAAGTGATCGACCTCTGGAAGCTCGCGGGACAGCTCTTCGGGGTAGCGCTGGGACAGGCAGCCGGCCACGACCAGCTTTTCACAGCTTCCGCTGGCCTTGTGAGCGCTCATCTCGAGGATCGTGTCGACCGACTCCGCCTTGGCGGGCCCGATGAAGCCGCAGGTGTTGACGACGATCACCTGGGCCGCGGCGGGGTCCTCGACGATCTCGAACCCGGACTGGTCGCTGACGCCGAGCATGACCTCCGTATCGACCCGGTTCTTCGCGCATCCCAGCGACACGAAATGTATGGTCCTCGGCTCCCCCATCACGCCTGATTACCGGGAAATTCGCCGCCAAGCCAGCCGGCTGCTCCGGCCTGCCCCACGGGTTTCCGGGTCGATTTGCCTCCCCGGTAGATTGCCGTATAAGGCCGGCCTCGCGCGGGCGGGGCAAAAGCCCAGGGATTTCGCGCCAGGAGCCTTATAGATGTCTCGATATACAGGACCCAGGGTGAAGCGCATGCGGGCGCTCGGCATCGACCTTCCCGGTCTGTCGCGCAAGACCATGTGGGATCGACCGTATCCCCCGGGCGTCCACGGGCCAAAGTCGGCCCGCCGCCGAAAGATCAGCGACTTCAAGAAGCAGCTTCTCGAAAAGCAGAAGCTGCGTTTCAACTACGGGCTCAACGAAGG